>SKLC01000174.1 GCA_007123425.1 Nitriliruptoraceae bacterium | reverse complement strand
CGACGGCGCCAGCGCGGGGCTGCGCGCGGTCGTCGAGGCCGCCCTGGGCGAGTGGGGCGCCCTCCTCGATGCCGCCCGGGTCGCCGCGGACGTCGGTGCGGGCGAGCCCGGGGATCATCTCGAGCTCGCCGAGCGGCTGCAGGCGGACCTCGACGGCATCGAGATCCGGGTCGAGGACGTGGGCGGGGACGAGCTCTCCCGCGAGTTCGCCGACCTGGGCCGGTTCGACCTGGGCGCCTCGAGCCAGCTGTTCCTGTTCACGTTCCTGACGTCCCTGACGGCCGCGGCGGCGCTGATCCAGAGCCGGCAGCTGGGCGTCGCGCGCCGGATGCTGGCCACGCCGACCACGACCGGGCACGTGCTGCTGGGCTTCGGGGCGGGACGGCTGCTGATCGCGCTGGCGCAGGCCGGCTACATCGTCGCCGCCACGGTGCTGCTCTTCGACGTGGACTGGGGCGACCCGGTCGCCTCCACGGCGATCATCGTCGCGTTCTGCCTCGTCTCGGCGGCCGCGGGGATGCTGCTCGGCGCCGTGGCCGCCAACGACAGCCAGGCCGCGGGGGTGGGGCTGGGCGTGGCGCTGGGCACCGCGGCGCTGGGCGGCTCCATGATGCCGCTGGAGATCTTCCCGCCGGGGCTTCGGGTCGCCGCGCACGTGACACCGCACGCCTGGGCCAACGAGGCGATGGCCGAGGTCGTGCGCCGCGACGGGGGGCTGGCCGACGTCCTCGCGGAGGTCGGGGTGCTGCTGGGCGCCGCACTCGTGCTGTTCGCGGTGGGCAGCGCTCGGCTGCGGCGCACGTTGGCCCGGTGACGGCGGCTAGGCTGGGCCCTGCCGCTGTCGGCGTACCGAAAGGCGAGTGGCTTGGACGAGTTCCTGTTCGAGGCCCATCGGGGGCTCGGCTACCTCGTGGCCGTGCTGGTCCTGCTCGCGGCGGCGATGGCGTTCCGACGGGCCAAGGACTCCCGGGAGTTCTCCAAGGGCCCCTACGCGGGCGCGATGGTCGCGATCGACATCCAGGTGCTGCTCGGGCTCGTGCTCTACGGCGTGGGCGGCTACTGGGAGGCCGCGCCGATGATCGCCTACGTCCACCCGCTGCTCGGGCTCGTCGCCCTGGGCGTGGGGCATGCCATGGTGGGGCGTGCCGGCAAGGTCCAGCAGGTGGTCGAGGCCCACCGCACCGCCGGCCGGGGCCTGGTGATCGCGCTGGTCCTGGTGGTGGCCGGCATCGTGGTCGGCACCATCGGCTGATACCCGGGATGGGCATCGGCTGACATCCGGATCGGCATCTTCGATGCGCACGCCCACCTCGGGGGACCTCTCGGGGGCCGTCGCGGACCTCGGCGTCTTCGTCCCCCTGGTCGCGGCGCTGATCCTGGTCAACGGCCTGCATCCCGGCCCGGTCCTGCTGATCGCAGGGCTGCTCTCGCTCTCGGCCGGGCTGTGGTTCCGCGTCCCGTTCCCGGTCCAGCCGCTGAAGGCCCTGACCGCGCTGGCGGTCGCCCAGCAGCTCAGCCCCGAGCTGATCCACGCCGCCGGGCTGCAGATCGGCCTGATCCTCGTCGTGCTCACGCTGGCAGGCCTGGTGGACTGGCTGGCCCGGGCGTTCACCAAGCCGGTGATCCGCTCGCTGCAGCTGGCGGTGGGCAGCCTGCTGGTGGTCTCCGCCTCTGACCTCGCCGTGGCGCCGCCCCCGCTGTTCGCCCACGCCCCGCCACCTGCCTGGGCGCTCACGCTCGCCCTGGCCACCCTGGCCGCGGTCGGGGTCGCGGTGTGGCGCCACTGGTACGCCGCCGCGGCGGTGCTCGTGGCCGCGGGCACGGCCGTCGCCTGGGTCGCGGCCGACCCCGAGCTCGGGTCCGTCGGCCTGCTGCGCCCCGAGCTCGCGCTGCCGCCACTCGAGGTGTGGGGCACCGCGTTCGTGCTGCTGGTGATCCCGCAGCTGCCGCTCACCTACGGCAACGCGGTGGTCGGCATGTCCGACCTGGCCCGGGAGCAGTTCCCCGACGCGAGCCGGGTGCGGCCGGGCCCCGTGGCGCTGTCCTGCGGCCTGGGCAACCTCGGCGCGGCGCTGGTGGGCGGCATGCCGATGTGCCACGGCTCCAGTGGCTTCTCCGCGCACGTGCGACTCGGGGCACGGACGGCGGCGATGAACGTGCTGCTGGGCGGCGGCCTCGTCGTGCTCGGCGTGCTGTTCTCCGAGCAGGTGCTGGTGCTGTTCGGCCTGCTGCCGGTCTGGGCGCTCGCCGGGTTCCTTGCCTACGCCGGCCTGCGCCACGCCCTGCTGGTCCTCGACCTCGGTGGGTGGCGGCTGGTCCTGGCGATCGTCGCCGCCGGCGTGGGCGTGGTGACCGGCAACCTCGCGTACACGACGGCGCTGGCGCTGGCGACCGAATGGCTGCCGCGGCTGTGGTCCCGCTCGGGCGGTGCCGTCACCCGCCGCATGCGCGCCGGCTGAGCATCACCAGCCGCGCTCGCGCCATTCGCCGAGCTTCGGCCGCTCCTCGCCCAGGGTCGTGTCGTCACCGTGGCCGGGGTAGACCCAGGTCTCGTCGGGAAGCCGTCCGAACACCTCGCGCTCGAGCCCGTCCATGATCTGCTGGAAGTGGTCCGGGTTGCCGAACGTGTTGCCCGCGCCACCGGGGAAGAGGGTGTCGCCGCTGAGCAGGTGCGGCCGCTGCTCGCCCTCGACGAGGTAGAGCAGCGACCCCGGCGTGTGTCCCGGGACATGGAGCACCTCGACGCGGACCTCGCCGACCTCCAGCACGTCGCCGTGCGCCAGCTCGCGGTCCACGGGCGCGGGGAACATGTCGGCGTCGCCGGGGTGGCCCCACACGGGCAGGCCGGGGTCGTCGGCGAGCGCCTCCCAGGCGCGCACATGGTCGAAGTGGCCGTGCGTCTGGACCACTGCGATCGGCTCCACGTCGGCAACGGCCTCGCGCAGCCGCTCGGGCCGGTCCGCGGCGTCGACGAGCAGCGCCTGCCCCGTGGCGGCGCAGCTGACGACGTAGACGTTGTTGTCCATCTCGCCCACGGAGAGCTTGCGGATGCGGACCCCGCCGTCGGTGCGCTCCTGCCAGTCGCCGTCGGGCTCGACGTGTCCCGTGTAGGCCATGGCGAATCGCTCCTCGTCGCGTCGCTGTCGTCGCCTCGGTGCGGTCGCGCCGGTGCGCTCGCGTCTGTGTGCCCGCGCCGGCGTCGTGCGCTGCCAGGGTCGGAGGCTAGACGCCATCGTGGCCACCGGGGCTGGACGGACGTGGGCCGAATGTCTGTTCGCCAGCTCGCGCGGGTCGCTACCCTCGAGGCCCGGCGGGCGCTCGTCTCGCCCGCAGCCCGGACCGCCCCGGGCTCTGAGCGCCGGCACTCGGCCCGGCGCTCGTCGAAGCACTCCACTCCACGGAGGCAGGTGTGGCAACGCAGCGAAGCGCCGCGCGGCGTCCTTCCCGCGACGCGATCACGGTCCGGGGTGCCCGCGAGCACAACCTCAAGGACGTCGACGTCGACCTGCCGCGCGATTCGCTGGTGGTGTTCACCGGCCTGTCCGGCTCCGGCAAGTCCTCGCTGGCCTTCGACACGATCTACGCCGAGGGCCAGCGCCGCTACGTGGAGTCGCTGTCGGCCTACGCCCGGCAGTTCCTCGGGCAGATGGACAAGCCCGACGTCGACTTCATCGAGGGCCTGTCCCCGGCGATCTCGATCGACCAGAAGTCCACGTCGCGCAACCCCCGCTCGACCGTGGGCACGATCACCGAGATCTACGACTACCTGCGGCTGCTGTACGCCCGCATCGGCCAGCCCCACTGCCCGCGCTGCGATCGCCCGATCGCCCGGCAGACCGCCGAGCAGATCATCGACCAGGTGCACGAGCTTCCGCTGGACACCCGCTTCCAGGTGCTCGCGCCGGTGGTCCGCGGGCGCAAGGGCGAGTACGCGGCGATGTTCCAGCAGCTGTCCACGGAGGGCTTCGCCCGCGTGCGGGTCGACGGCGAGGTGCTGCCCATCGAGGAGGTGGGCCGGCTCGAGAAGAACCTCAAGCACGACATCGAGGTGGTGGTCGACCGGCTGGTGCAGAAGGGCGACATCCGCCGCCGGCTGGCCGACTCGATCGAGACCGCCCTGCAGCTGGCCGACGGCGTGGCGATGATCGAGATCCTGCCCTCCCGCGAGGCCCGGGATCGCGCCACCGAGCAGGGCCTGCCCGAGCCCGAGGCGGAGCTGCTCACCTTCTCCGAGCACCTGGCCTGCACCCACTGCCAGATCAGCTTCGACCAGCTCGCGCCGCGCAACTTCTCGTTCAACTCGCCCTACGGCGCCTGCGAGACCTGCTCGGGGCTCGGCACGCAGCTGATGGTCGACGCGGAGCTGGTCATCGGCGATCCCTCCGCGTCGGTGGTGGGCGGGGTCGTGCTGCCCTGGGGGACCGGGGTGCAGTCCAACTACTACCGCCAGCTGCTCACCGCCACGGTCAAGCACCTGGGCGCCGACCCGCACATGCCGTGGGAGGAGCTGCCTCAGCGCGTGCGCGACGCCATCCTCCACGGCATCGACGAGCGCGTGCACGTCTCCTACACCAACCGCTACGGGCGCCGCCGCTCCTACAAGGCCCGCATCGAGGGGGTGCTGCCGTCCCTGCGCCGCCGTCACTCGGAGACCGAGTCGGACCACGTGCGCTCCCAGATCGAGCAGTACATGCGGGAGGTGCCCTGCCCCTCCTGCGAGGGCCAGCGCCTCAAGCCCCTGGTGCTGGCGGTGCGCATCGGCGGCGAGTCCATCGCGGAGCTCACCGCCCGCTCGGTCGCCGACGCCGACGAGTTCGTCCGCGGCCTGGAGCTGTCCGACCGCGACAAGCTCATCGGCGAGCGGGTGCTGAAGGAGATCCGCGCGCGGCTGCGGTTCCTGCTGGACGTGGGCCTGGACTACCTCACCCTCGATCGTGCAGCCGGCTCGCTGTCGGGTGGCGAGGCGCAGCGCATCCGGCTGGCTACCCAGATCGGCGCGGGGCTCGTGGGCGTCCTCTACGTCCTCGACGAGCCCTCGATCGGCCTGCACCAGCGCGACAACGAGCGCCTGATCGAGACGCTGCTGCGCCTGCGCGACCTCGGCAACACCCTGATCGTGGTCGAGCACGACGAGGCCACGATCGACGCCGCCGACCACGTGGTCGACATCGGCCCGGGGGCGGGGGAGCACGGTGGCGAGATCGTGCACTCCGGGTCCGTGGAGGGGCTCAAGCGCCTGACCAACAAGTCGCTGACCGGCGCCTACCTGTCCAACAAGAAGCGCATCGAGATCCCGTCAGGCCGGCGCGCGGGCAACGGCGAGTGCCTGCGGGTGGTCGAGGCCACCGAGCACAACCTCGTCGGCCTCGACGTCGACTTCCCGCTGGGCACCTTCATCGGGGTCACGGGCGTCTCCGGGTCGGGCAAGTCCACGCTGGTCAACGAGATCCTGTCCAAGTCGCTGATGCGCGAGGTGTACGGCTCCCGGGACCTCCCCGGTCGCCACCGCCGCGTCGAGGGGCTCGAGCACGTCGACAAGGCGGTGGTCGTCGACCAGTCGCCGATCGGGCGCACGCCGCGGTCCAATCCGGTGACCTACACCGGCGTGTTCGACCACATCCGCAAGCTGTTCGCCTCCACGCCCGAGGCCAAGGTCCGCGGCTACCTGCCCGGCCGCTTCTCCTTCAACGTCAAGGGTGGGCGCTGCGAGTCCTGCCGGGGCGACGGCACGCTCAAGATCGAGATGCACTTCCTGCCCGACGTCTACGTCCCGTGCGAGGTCTGCAAGGGCCGGCGCTACAACCGGGAGACGCTGGAGGTCCACTACAAGGGCCACTCGATCTCCGAGGTGCTCGACATGTCCGTGGAGCAGGCGCTGGCGTTCTTCGCCAACCACACCGCGATCAGCGCCCACCTGCAGACGCTCTACGACGTGGGGCTTGGCTACGTGCGCCTGGGGCAGCCGGCCACCACGCTGTCGGGCGGCGAGGCGCAGCGGGTCAAGCTCGCCAGCGAGCTGCGCAAGCGCGCCACCGGCCAGACCGTCTACATCCTCGACGAGCCCACCACCGGCCTGCACTTCGAGGACATCCGCCGCCTGCTCGACGTGCTGCACCGGCTGGTCGACAAGGGCAACACGGTGATCGTGATCGAGCACAACCTCGACGTGATCAAGACCGCCGACCACCTCATCGACCTCGGCCCCGAGGGCGGTGTCGGTGGTGGCCGCCTGGTCGCCGAAGGCACCCCGGAGCAGGTCGCCGCGGCACCGGCCAGCTACACCGGCAAGTTCCTCCGCGAGGTCCTGCCCAGCACCTGAACGTGCGACCGACCCCGGGGCGGAGCTGTCGCCGCGAGGCCGGGGCGCCTCCGCGGAGGCGGCGGGCGAGGCCTCGAGCGGGCGTGTCGCCGCCGTGCAGGGGCCTGCGGGCGCAGCCGCCTGGCCTGAGCGCCCTCCGGTGTCGGCGCGACGCCGCGGCCGCCGTTGCTCCCCGTCGGGCCTTGGATGTCACACCCCACGTCTACGGTCAGCGGCGCAACGGGGGCGGAGCACGGCGGACGTCGAGGAGGGTGTCGTGACCCGGGTTCGCGAGTGGGATGCACAGAAGACAGGCCAGCAGGCCGAGGATGCCGGTGGCGCCGTCGCGGCGCTGCCCGAGCCGCTCGAGGAGCGCTCGCCGCTGGAGCCCGCGGTGATCCAGGGCCGCGAGCCCGGCTGGGAGGAGCTGCTGCAGCTGGCGGATCGGGTGGGTCCCAGTGCGGAGCTCGCCACGGTGGACGACCGCGCCCTGCAGCGACTGGTGTGCACCGGGGCGGCGCGCGTCGCCGCGGAGATGTGCCACTGGCTCGACCTCATCGCCGAGCTGGTGATCCGGCGCCTCTGGGCCGACGAAGGGGCCCGTACCCCGGCCGCCTGGCTGTCGTGGGCGGTGGGGATGAGCCCGAGTGCCGCGCGGGACCACGTGCGGGTCGCGCTGCGGCTTCGCGAGCTCCCGAAGGTCCGCGAGGAGTTCGCGGCGGGACGCATCTCCTATTCCAAGGTCAGGGCGATCACCCGCGTCGCCGTGCCCGAGATCGAGCCGCTGCTGCTGGACTGGTCCCGGATGGCGACCGGCGCCGACATGGAACGGATCGTGGCCGGCTTCCGCACGGCGCAGCGGGGTGCGATGCCGGGGCCGGGGCCCGCGGAGCTCGCGCGGCGCGTCACCCTGCGTGGCCGGGGGGATGGCACCAGCGACGTGGTCATCCGGATGCCCGACGACGAGGCGCATGCGCTGTACGCGGGCGCGCAGCGGCTGGTCGACCTCGAGGACGCGGAGCTGCGCCGAGAGGCGGGCGCGGTGGGCGTCGACGGCTGCGAGGGCGATGACGAGCTGGCGTTGGAGGGGACCGTTCCGCTGTCGCTCGATGAGACCGGGATGGCCGAGCCCCCGGTCGATGCGCACGGTCACGTCGACGCGCGTGATGGAGCGGGTCCGAGCGACTCCGCTAAGGCGGCGCCGGTGGCCGCGATGCTGCTGGATGACCGGCCGCGCTCGGCGCGGCTGGCCGATGCCGTCCTCCAGGCCGTTCAGGACGCCGTCGCGGCGGGCGGACCGGACACGACGGGTGCGGACCGCCACACCCTGGTCGTGCACGTCGATGACGACGATCTCGCTCCGCCTGGCGAGGATCACGCCACTGGCGGCACTGTGGCGACCGAGACGCGGCAGGGGGCCATCCCGGCACTGTCACGCCGGACCCTTCGCCGCATGGCGTGCGAGGCGGGGATCGTGCTCGTGAGCCGAGATCGGGACGGCACGCCCATCGACGTCGGCCGACGCCAGCGGCACCTGACGACGGCGCTGCGTCGCGCGCTACTCGACCGCGACCGATCCTGCCGCTTCCCAGGGTGCGGCGCGCGACGGCACCTGCATGGGCATCACATCCAGCACTGGTCGGACGAGGGGCCGACGGACCTGGCGAACCTCGTGCTGATCTGCAGCTTCCACCACCGCTACGTCCACGATCACGAGATCGATGTGCGGCTGCGCCCCCACGCGGCGCACGAGTTCCGCTTCCCCGACGGGCGTCGCATCGCCCGGGTCAGGCCCCTTCCCGGGCTGCAGGCCGGGTCGACAGCTGCCCACCGGGCCCCGGGCCTGCCGGGCGAGGCGGACGGCGACGTGCTCAAGCCCGTCGACTGGGACGGCAAGCACTGCCTGGACACCACCGTGGCCGTCTTGCAGCAGCAGGTCCACGCCGTGCTCCCGCACGCCGCCGGGGTGCTGGCGGCCTGACGGCGCGTCAGCCTCGCGCGGACCAGGCACGCGGCCCCGCGTCCGCGCCTGCAGGTGCTTGCCGGGTGGCGTCGGCGCTTCCGGGGTCCGGCACGACGTTGGGCCCGTCGAAGAGCCGCTCGAGCTCATCGACGTCCGAACCCGCGCCACCCGCCTCCGCGGAGTCGGCCGGGAGCTCAGCGGGCGCGGCAGCGTGGGCCGAAAGCGACGCCGCGGAGTCAGGAACGTCGGCGCGGCCCGAGTCCCAACCGGCGTGACTCGCCGAAAGCAGGGGAGAGACGCTGCTCGCTGACGTCGAAGCTGAGCTCCGTGGTGAGCGTGTCGGTGAAAGGCTGTCGGCGGCCTGCTCCTCGGCCTGCACCTCGGCGAGGACATCGGTGCGCACGCTGCTGCCGCTCACGCCTGCCACGCAACGGTCAGGCCGGGCCTCTGCTTCCAGCGGTCAGTCTGGGCGGGGCTGGAAGCCGCGGGAGATGCGCAGCTCGGTGGTCTCGTCGCGCGGTTGGGGGCCGTGACTGCCCGGCTCTCCGCCGGTTGCGCCGGTGGTCGGCTCGTCCGAGGGGGCAGCGTCGGGCGGGACCAGGCCGCTGGTGCGCGGACGGCGCGGGTGGTCCTCCCGGCGCGAGTAGGGGACCGAATGGGCGCCGTCGGGCCGGCCGCCGAGGTCGGTGAGGACCCCGGGCTGGCGGATGCCGGCCTGCGCGAACGCGTGGTTGATCCGCTCGCGCATCTGGCGCTTGATGTCCCAGTTCGCCATCGGCCGGGTCGGGATGACGCACCGGATCGCGATGCCGTCGGGCCCGAACTCCTGCACCCCCCAGATCTCGTGCGGCCCGATGATGTCGGCGCTCCAGACGGGATCCTCGGTGAGCTCGGCGGCGACCTTGGAGATCAGCGCCTTGGCGGCCGGGACGTCGGTGTCGAGGGCCATGGGGATGTCGAAGGTCATCCGGCCCCATTCCTGCGAGTAGTTGCCGACGTGCTGGATGTAGCCGTTGAGCACGTGCCACTGCACCCCGTCGAGGTCGCGGTAGGAGGTCGCGCGCAGCCCGACGCGCTCCACCTGGCCGATCTTGCCGTCGACCTCGATCCAGTCACCGACGCCGTACTGGTCCTCGACCAGCATGGCGACCCCGGCTAGCACGTCGCGCACCAGCTGCTGGGCGCCGAAGCCGACCACGATGCCCAGCAGCCCGGCACCGGCCAGGACCGCGTTCAGGGAGATGCCGAACTCGGCGATCACGGCGAGGATGGCCACGATCCAGATCAGCGCGCCGGCCGCGCCCTGCATCGACCCGGTGATCGCCTGCAGCCGCTGGCGGCGACGGTCGCGGTACTGCTCGGTGTGGTGCAGGGCGCCGCGCGCCTGCCCTCGCTCGATCCGCTCGTCGATCCGGCGCTCCATGCGCCCGCCGAACCGTCGCACGGCACGCCGGGCCAGCCAGGTGGCCACGATCGCGAGGAAGACGACCAGCACCACCCGGAACAGCAGGTCGGCGCCGCCGGCGAGCACGGCCAGTGCCTCGTTCTCGGTGGTCTCGAGCACCCACTCGCACATCCACCGGCGCTCGTCGACAGGGCCGCACACCGATTCGATGCGGCCTTCGGAGACCTGCGCCAGCACGCTCATCGTCTCGTCGCCTCGTCATCGTCCCGACGGCTCCCGCCGTCCCGTGGTGACAGCCCGGTCGTGGCCGGGCGTCCCATCCCGGTCCGGCCGCGCGCGCCGCCACGGCCAAGCCTACGGCCGGCGCGGGTCCGCCGGCGACCGGTGCCCCTGTCCGCCGCGGGCCCGCCAGTACCCTCGCGGGACCCGTGCCCCGGAGTCGCCGCCGCTCGTGAGCAACCCCGCCCTCGCCTTCCGACCGGAGCCGGGAACGATTCCCGACGCCCCCGGGTGCTACCAGTTCAAGGACGCCCACGGCCGCGTGGTCTACGTGGGCAAGGCGAAGTCGCTGCGCAGCCGGCTGTCGAACTACTTCCAGGCGTGGCACGCGATCCCGGCGCGCACCCGAGCGATGCTCGAGGCGGCCCGCTCCGTGGAGTGGATCGTCGTCGACACCGAGGTGGAGGCACTGCACCTCGAGTACACGCTCATCCAGCGTCACCGGCCGCGCTACAACGTCCGCTACCGGGACGACAAGTCCTACCCGTATCTGGTGCTGACCACCTCCGAGGAGGTGCCTCGCGCCCGGGTGCAGCGGGGTCGCATCGCCAAGGGCGACCGTCGGTTCGGGCCCTACGCGCACGCCTACGCGATCCGCGAGACCCTCGACCTGCTGCTGCGGGTCTTCCCGGTGCGCACCTGCTCGCAGGGCGTCTACGACCGCGCGGAGCGCACGGGCCGGCCCTGCCTGCTGCACCACATCGACCGCTGCGCCGCTCCGTGCACCGGGGTCGTCAGCTTCGAGGAGCACCGTGGCCTGGTCGACGAGCTCACCGCCTTCCTCGAGGGGGACGACCACGAGGTGCTCTCGCGCCTCGAGCGGGAGATGGAGCAGGCCTCGAGGAACCTCGAGTTCGAGCTCGCGGCGCGTCGCCGGGATCAGCTCGCCGCCGCCCGCAAGGCGCTGGAGCGCCAGCAGGTCGTGTCCGACAAGCCCGAGGACTTCGACGCGATCGCCATCCACGAGGACGAGCTCGAGGCGGCCGTGCAGGCCTTCTTCGTGCGCCGAGGCCGGCTGGTGGGGCGCAAGGGCTGGAGCGTGGACAAGGTCGAGCCGCTGTCCACGCCCGAGCTGCTGACCTCGTTCCTGCTGCAGCTCTACGCCGAGCGCTCGGACGAGATCCCCCCGCAGATCCTGGTCCCCGAGCTGCCCGGCGACGAGGAGGCGCTGGGCCGGCTGCTGGCCGAGCAGCGGCGTCAGACCCGGGCGGGGGAGCGGGGGCGGCCCATCCAGCAGGTGCGCTTCCGGGTGCCCCAGCGCGGGGCGAAGCGCCGGTTCCTCGAGACCGTGCGGGAGAACGCGCGCGAGTCCTTCGAGCGCACCCGGCTCAAGCGCGCCAGCGACTTCGAGAGCCGCAGCCGGGCGCTGAAGGAGCTGCAGGACGCGTTGGGGCTCGACGAGGCGCCGCTGCGCATCGAGTGCTACGACATCTCCCACCTGTCGGGCACCGAGGTGGTCGGCTCGATGGTGGTGTTCGAGGACGGCCTGCCCAAGAAGAGCGACTACCGGCGCTTCAAGCTCTCCCGGGACGCCAACGACGACTACGCCGCCATGCGCGAGGTGCTCGGCCGCCGCTTCAAGCGGCTGCGCGACGAGGGGGCCAGCCCCGTCGAGGTCGACGAGGACGGGGCGCAGCGGCCCCGGCGGTTCGCCTACCCGCCCAACCTGGTGATCATCGACGGGGGACCGGGCCAGCTGCGGGCCGCGCTCGACGGCGTGGAGGGCCTGCCCGCGCAGGGGGTGGCGTTCGCGGCGCTGGCCAAGCGCTTCGAGGAGCTGTGGCTGCCGGGTCGCTCCCGGCCGGTGGTGCTGCCGCGCGCCAGCGACGCGCTGTTCCTCGTCCAGCGTCTGCGTGACGAGGCCCACCGGTTCGCCGTGCGCTACCAGCGCACCCGCCGCACCCACGCGGTCACGACCTCCGAGCTCGACGCGATCCCGGGGGTGGGGCCGGCCAAGCGCAAGGCGCTGCTGCAGGCCTTCGGGTCGGTGGCGGCGGTCCGACGAGCGTCGGTGGAGGATCTCGCGGCGGTGCCCGGGGTGTCTCCTAGGATCGCCGAGGCGGTGCGCGGCCACCTCGGCGGCCACGAGACCGACGAGACCGACGGGGCTGAGCGCCGGCCCGATGGTCAGCTCGACGACCATCCCGACGGCCATCGCCACGGGCATGGCGACGGAGAGGACACACCCGGGTGAGCGAGACCTCCAGCACCTTCCGGATCATCATCATCACCGGCATGTCGGGTGCGGGGCGCTCCACGGTCTCCAACGTCCTCGAGGACCTCGGCTGGTTCGTGATCGACAACCTGCCGCCGTCGCTGGTGGGACGCGTGGCCGAGCTCGCCTTCACGCCGGGCTCCTCGGTCACCAAGCTGGCCCTGGTCGCCGACGTGCGCGGCCGGGAGTTCTTCACGGAGCTGGTCGACACCGTGCACGAGCTGCAGCAGGGTGCTGCCGACGTCCGCCTGATCTTCCTCGAGGCCGACGACGACGCGCTCGTGCGCCGCTACGAGGAGCACCGCCGGCGCCACCCGGCGGCGGAGAACGGCGGGGTGCTCGCGGGCATCCGCCGGGAGCGGGAGCTGCTCGGTGAGCTGCGCGGCATGGCCGATCTCATCATCGACACCTCCGAGCTCAACGTGCACGAGCTGCGCGACCGGGTCCTGGAGACGATGGGGGACACCGACTCGGCGCAGCTGCACATCGACCTGGTGTCCTTCGGCTTCAAGCGGGGCACGCCCCGCGACGCCGACCTGCTGTTCGACGTCCGCTTCCTTCCGAACCCCCACTGGGTCGAGGAGCTGCGGGGCTACACGGGCCGTGACGAGAACGTGCGCGAGTACGTCTTCGGCCAGCCCGCCACACCACCGTTCATGGAGGCCCTGCTCGCGCTGCTCGACGTCGTGGTCCCCGGCTACGTGCAGGAGGGCAAGCGCTATCTCACGATCGCGATCGGCTGCACCGGCGGCAAGCACCGCTCGGTGGCGATCACCGACGAGGTGGCCGAACACCTGCGCACCACCACGGACCTGCCGGTCTCGGTCGACCACCGGGACCTGGGGGAGGAGTGAGCCCGATGAGCGCCGACCCGCGTGGCCGCGCACCGCTGCCGGTCCGCCGTGCGACCGCGATCGGCGGCGGGCACGGCCTCGCCCGCAGCCTCGCGGCCCTGCAGGAGATCGTCGACGAGGTGTCGGCGGTCGTGACCGTGGCCGACGACGGGGGCTCGTCCGGGCGGTTGCGCCGCGACCTCGACGTCCTGCCGCCCGGCGACCTGCGCATGGCCCTGGCCACCCTGGCCCGGGATCGCGAGCTGGCGGAGCTGGTGCAGTACCGCTTCGACCGCGGCGAGCTCTCCGGCCACAGCCTCGGCAACCTCATGATCGTGGCGCTGCAGGAGCTGGCCGACGGCGACCCCGTCGCCGGGCTCGATCGGCTCGCCCGCCTGCTGGCGGTGCCCGGCCGCGTGCTGCCGTGCAGCCGGGTCCCGGTCGACCTGCGGGGTCGGACCGCCACCGGCACTGTCGCCGGCCAGGCCTCCCTGGCCACCACCCAGGGCATCGAGGAGGTGTGGCTCGATCCCGCCGACCCCCCGGTCACGCCCGAGGCGGTCGCCGCGATCCGCGACGCCGACCTGATCGTGCTCGGCCCGGGCTCGCTGTTCACCAGCCTCCTGCCCAACCTGCTGGTCCCGGGGGTGGCGGCGGCGCTCACGGTCCGTCGGGCGCCCGCGGTGTTCGTCGCCAACCTGCGGGAGCAGCCGGGCGAGACGCAGGGGATGCGCCTGCCCGACCACCTCGACGTCCTCGAGCGCCACGTGCCCGATCTGCGGCTCGACGCGATCGTGGTCCATGAGGGCGCGCGGCCCAGCGGGGGTGGCGCGCCCCTGGACGGCGACGAGGAGGAGCTGGTCGCACGGGCCGGGCGGCTCGTGCGCCGTGACCTGCTGGACGGCCGGGACGGGCACGATCCCGCGGCGCTCGCCGCGGCGCTCGCCGAGGTGCTGGACGGCTGATGGCCGAGGCGAGCTTCACCGACGCCGTGCGGCAGGAGCTGGCACGACAGCCCGTGGTCGCCGGGGGGTCGG
>SKLC01000285.1 GCA_007123425.1 Nitriliruptoraceae bacterium | reverse complement strand
TCGCCTTCGTCAACCGCGTCGCCGATCTCGCTGACGAGGCCGAGCACCATCCCGACCTGTACAACTCCTACACCACGGTCAGGGTCGCGCTGACGACCCACAGCGAGGGCGGGGTGACCGACAAGGACCTCGATCTCGCCGCCCGCATCGACGCGGTGGCCTGACGCCGCCCAGGGGGCCAGCCCGCAGCCGGAGCCCCCGCGCGGCGCCCGGCTACCTCGCGTCGCCACCTCCTAGATAGGCGGCCTGCACCGCGGGGTCCTCGGCGACCTCCTCCGGACGGCCGTCGGCGATCACCTCGCCGAAGTTGAGCACCACGATCCGGTCGGCGATGTCGAGCACGACGCCGAGGTTGTGCTCGACCAGCACCTGGGTCAGCCCGCGCTCCTCCTTGAGGTCGAGGAGGTAGCGGGCGATGTCCTCGGTCTCCTCCTGGTTCATCCCGGCGACGGGCTCGTCGAGCAGGAGCACCGAGGGCTCCGTGCACAGGGCCCGGCCGAGGACGACCCGCTTGCGCCAGCCATAGGGGAGCGCACCGACCGGGAGGTGGCGGACGTGCTCGAGATCGAGGAAGTCGATCACGTCCTCGACGGCGGCCCGGTGCTCGAGCTCCTCACGCAGCGCGCGCCCCCGCCACAGCATCCCGGCAGCGGCACCGTGCCGCATACGCACGCTGCGTCCGCTCATCAGGTTGTCGAGCACGGTCTGCTGCTCGAACAGCGCGAGCTCCTGGAACGTGCGGGCGATGCCACGACGCGTCCGCTCGTGCGGCTTCTCGTCGAGGATCGACGCACCGTCGAATCGGATGTCGCCCTCCTGGGGCCGGTAGACGCCGCTGATGCAGTTGAACAGCGAGGACTTGCCGGCGCCGTTGGGTCCGATCACGGCCAGCAGCTCGCCGGGTGCAGCCGAGAGCGACACGCCGCGCAGGGCGGTCAGGCCCGAGAAGCGCAGTGTGACCTCGTCGAACTCGAGCAGCGGTCGGCCCTCACGAGAGCCAGCGCTTCCGGCGGCGGTAGTGTTTGACGTCGGCGTAGTGACGGCGCTCACCTCCTTCACCTCGTCCGAGGTAGAACTCCATGATGTCGGGATCGTTGCGCAGGGTCTCGCTGTCGGCGTCCATGACCACCCGGCCGTTCTCGAGCACGTAGCCGTGGTCGGCGACGTCGAGCGCCATGGCGGTGTTCTGCTCGACGAGCAGCACCGTGGTCCCCGCGGCCCTGATGTCGGCGATGATCTGCCCGATGTGGTCCACGATCAGCGGGGCCAGTCCCAGTGACGGCTCGTCGAGGACCAGCAGCCGCGGGCGCGTCATCAGCGCCCGGCCGATCGCGAGCATCTGCTGCTCGCCCCCTGAGAGGTAGCCCGCCAGCTGGCGGCGCCGCTCGGCGAGCACCTCGAAGCGGGTGAAGACCTCCTCGAGCATGTCGCGGTCCTCGAAGCTCGCGGCCCGCAGGTTCTCCTCGACGGTCATCGAGCCGAAGATGCGGCGTCCCTCGAGCACCTGGCCGATCCCGAGCCTGACCGCGTGTGCGGGTGGAACGCGGGTGAGGTCGGTGCCGTCGAAGGCGACCGTCCCCTTGACGATCTGCCCGCGGTGGAAGTCAAGCAGGCCGGTCACGGCGCGCAGCGTCGTGCTCTTGCCGGCACCGTTCGGGCCGAGGACGGCGACGATCGCGCCCGTGGGGATCCGCATCGTCACGCCGCGCAGCGCATGGATGACGTCCTGGTAGGTGACCTCGAGCCCGGTCACCTCCAGCAGCGCAGACGTCGAGTGCTCGCTCACGGCCTCTCCGCTCTGGTCATGCTGTTGATGGCTTCGCTTGTCGTCGCGATAGCGCAGTGGCGTGGCAGACGACGGTCGGCGTGTGCATCGGGTGCGCGGACGTCGTGCCTGAATGCGCGCCGGGCGTCCTCGAATCGCAATATATCGCCGATTCTGTGGCGTTGTCCGGAGAATCCTGCTCCGAGCACGCTGATCGTCGCTTCGCAGTGGTGCGTCACCGCATTCCCTTCACCGGTCGGCGGGGGTGTTCGACCGGCGCGTGTGGACAGTAGCTGACTTTGCTTCTAATATCATCCCCCGTCGGAGCGCGTGGGTCGCATGACGACCCTCGTCCGGGCCTGGAGAGGGCAGGACGCGAACGCAACGTGTGGCCCGGCAGGAGGTCGATGTGGGAGCGGTCGCGCCAGACCGTGCGCCGGAACCCCGGACGGTCGAGGCCGCCGACGAGTGGCGGCGCACCGGCGTGGAGGCCGGCTGCCCCACGCTGCCCGAGCTGCTGCGCCGGTGGGAGCAGGTCTCCCCGCAGGGCGTGGCGCTGCGAGCCAAGCGCCAGGGCCGGTGGGAGGAGCTCACCTACGCGGCCTGGGCCCGGACGGTGCGGCGACTCGCGGGCGGGCTGCTCGCCCTCGGCGTGCGTGCCGGCGACCGGGTCGCGATCCAGTCGGAGAACCGGCCCGAGTGGTTCCACGCCACCCTCGCGGCGCAGGAGCTGGGGGCCGTGCCCTTCGGTGTCTACCCCACCAACCCGGCCGCGGAGCTCGCCTACCAGCTCGCGGATGCCGGGGCCACCGTGCTGGTCGCCGAGGACCAGGAGCAGCTCGACAAGGCGGTGGAGGTCCTCGACGACTGCCCCACGGTGCAGGCGGTGCTCGTGCTCGAGCGTCGTGGCACCGGTCCCGCGATCGCCGCGGACGAACGCATCCACCATCTCGACGACGTGCTCGCCCTCGGCGACGACGTGCTGGCCACCGAGCCCTCGGCCGTCGAGCACGCCCGCCCCGACGTCGACCCCGACGACGTCGCGGTCATGATCTACACCTCGGGCACCACCGGCCCCCCGAAGGGGGCGCTGGTGACCTGGCGCAACATCACCGAGGCGATCCGCCTGCAGGTGGAGGTCTTCGACGTCGGGCCGCACGACGAGGTGCTCTCCTACCTGCCGCTGTGCCACGTGGCCGAACAGGTGATGAGCCTCTACAGCGCGCTGGGCTGCGGGGTCCGCGTCAACTTCGCGGAGTCGATCGAGACCGTGCAGGCCGACCTGCGCGCGGTCCGCCCCACCCTGCTGTTCGCGGTGCCGCGGATCAGCGAGAAGCTGATGTCGGGGATGCAGGACCGCGTGGCGGACGCCACCCGGCTCAAGCGGGTGGCGTACCGCTGGGGCCGGGGACTGTCGCTGTGGCTGGTGGACCGGCGCCTGGCCCGCCAGCCCTCGACGCCTCGCTGGTACGAGCGGGTGCTGGCCGCACTGGCCTGGGTGCTTGTGGACCGGTCCCTGCGCAAGCACTCCGGGCTCTGTCGCGTCCGGGTCGCGATCTCGGGCGGCGCGCCCGTCGCACCGGAGGTGCTGCGGTTCCTGCTCAGCCTCGGGGTGCCCGTCGTGGAGGCCTTCGGGATGACCGAGTCCACGGGGCTGGCGATCACCAACCTCCCGGACGACCTGGAGCTGGGCAGCGTCGGCCGTCCGGTCCCCGGGGTGGAGGTGCGGCTGGCCGAGGACGGGGAGCTGCTGCTGCGCGGGCGATCGGTCTTCGCGGGGTACTACCAGCGTCCCGAGGCGACCGCGGAGACGATCGACGCCGACGGCTGGCTGCACACCGGCGACGTCGCGGAATGGACGCAGGGTGGCCGGCTGCGTCTGACCGACCGCAAGAAGGACATCATCATCACGGCCGGGGGCAAGAACCTCGCGCCGTCCGAGATCGAGAACCGCATCAAGGTCTCACCGTACGTCAAGGAGGCGGTCGTCATCGGCGATGGGCGGCGCTACATCACCGCGCTGCTGCAGATCGAGCACGAGACCGTCGCCAACTGGGCCCAGCGCCAGGGCATCGCGTTCACGACGTTCCGCGACCTCGTGGAGCGACCGGAGGTGGTCTCGCTGCTCTCCGAGGTCGTCGACGAGGCCAACGGGGACCTGGCACGCGTCGAGCAGGTCAAGCGCTTCCGGCTGTTGCCGCGGGAGCTGGACCAGGACGACGACGAGCTCACCGCGACCCAGAAGGTGCGTCGGCGCGTGGTCGCCGACCGCTACGCGTCGCTGATCGAGGAGATGTACCACTGAGCGCGCAGACCCCCTTCATCGTCACCGGCCTGTCGATGGGCGCGATCTACGCGCTCATCGCCCTGGGCTTCGTGGTCGTGTTCCGCGCCTCCGGGGCGCTGAACTTCGCCCACGTGAGCGTCATGCTGCTCGGCGGCTACATGACCTTCCAGGCCTCCCGGCTGTGGGAGCTCGGCTACGCCCTGGGCATCGTCGTGGCGGCCGTGGTCGCCGGCGTCGTGGCACTGGTCATCTACTTCACCGTCGCCCAGCCGCTGGCGGGGCGCCCCGTGATGGCCGTGGCCATCGCCACGATCGGAGTGGACGCGGCGCTGCGCAGTGGCCTGGGGGCCTACCCGCCCTGGGCGTCGGAGCGCGTCGAGGTGGGCTCGCCCTGGGGCGCGGACACGACCCGGGTCCTCGGCTCCTCGGTGTTGACCTCGCACCTGTGGGTCATCGCCATCGGGGCGGTGGTCGTGGTGGCGCTGGTGTTCGCCCTCGAGCGCTCGCGGTGGGGGCTGCGCTTCCGCGCGGTCGCCGAGGACGAGGAGGCGGCTGCGGCCACCGGCGTCCCGGTGCGGCCGGTCATGGTCTCCGCCTGGGTCCTGGCCGGGATGCTGGCCGCCCTCGCGGGCGCGCTGGTGGGCACCTTCCCGCGGCTGCTGCAGCCCGAGTCGGCCGAGTTCGCCTTCCGCGCGATCCCGGCGGTCGTCATCGGCGGGCTGAACTCGGTCACCGGGGCCATCGTCGGCGGTCTGCTGGTCGGATTCGTCGAGATCTACGCAGCCGGGTACGCACCGGCGGCCTGGGGCGTGAACGTGCACCTGGTCGCGCCCTACGCCCTGATGCTCGCCGTGCTGCTCTTCCGCGCCGAGGGACTCTTCGGCACTCCCGACGTCCGGCGGTTGTGACGTGGCGGCACCGACGAGCTATCCGTTCCCCCCGCGTGCCCGGCGACGGCGTCCGCGCCTGCAGCACGCCGACTTCCACACCACGTGGCGGTCCGAGCTGCGCCTGTGGAACTCCACGGTCAAGCGCCTGGCGGTCACCGCGCTGGTGCTCCTGGCGCTGCTGGCGCCGTACCTGGTGGACGGCGTCTGGATGCGCGTGGCCACGATGGCGCTGATCGCCAGCATCGCCGCGATGAGCCTCAACCTGCTGACCGGCGTGGCCGGCCAGCTGTCGTTGGGCCATGCCGCCTTCGTCGGCATCGGCGCCTACACCGCTGCCTACGTCACCGGGCCACTCGGCTGGACCCTGTGGGTCGCCGCCCCGGTCGCGATGGCGCTGTGCGGGGCCCTGGGCCTCGCGTTGGCACCCATCGCACTCCGGGTGCGGGGGCTCTACCTCGCCGTGGTCACGCTCGGCTTCCTGTTCCTCGCCGGCCACCTGTTCCGCAACTGGGAATCGGTGACCGGCGGTGTGGGCGGCGCGCGGGTGACCCCGCCCACCGTCGCCGGCGTCGACCTGCTGCGGGGTGGGACGCTCGCCGGGTTCGAGCTGCGCCAGTATCACGGCTACTACCTGGTCGTGCTGGCGCTCGCCGGGCTCACCTACCTGGCGCTGCGCAACCTCGTCCGGTCGCGCACGGGGCGTGACTTCGCGGCGGTCCGCGACGACGACCTCGCCGCCGGGGTCGTCGGGGTGGACGTGTTCAAGGCCAAGGCCCGGGCCTTCGTGATCAGCTCCGCCTTCGCGGGGCTGGCGGGGGTGCTGCTCGGCGGCTTCCTGCGCTTCATCAACTACGACCAGTGGGACCTGCTGCTCAGCATCGACTACCTGGTGATGATGGCGCTCGGCGGCACCGGGATCATCGGTGCGGCCATCGTCGGCGCGCTGTTCGTCACGGCCGTGCCCGAGGTGCTGGATCAGCTCGCGCCCCATCTACCGCTGCTGTCCGAGCAGGCGGGCGTCGGGCTGACCCCGCCGCGGGCCAGCGCGATCCTGTTCGGCCTGCTGCTCGCGGTGGTCATGGTCGCCGAGCCGCTGGGCCTGTACGGGCTGTGGCTGCGCCTGAAGCGCTACCTCGCGACCTGGCCCTTCAGTTACTGAGCATCGAGATCCGGCCGGAAGCTCCCGGCCTGAAGGAGAGGGAGAACATGCACACGACGACGACTCGACGGGGCCTGCGCGGCGCCGTGGCGCTGTCCGCAGCGCTGGCGCTGGCGCTCAGCGCCTGTGCGGGGGACGGTGACGAGCCGGCGGACGCGGCTGCCGCCGAGGGCGGCGATGCCGCGGAGGCGGACGGTGACGAGGTCGCCGCCGACCTGCCTGCGACCTGCGATGCGACGCAGGGCGTGACCGACGACACGATCCACATCACGATGCTGAACGACCTCAGCGGCCCCACGGCCGCGTTGGGCGCGCCGGACATCGGCGCGGCCTTCACCGCGCACTTCGACGCGGTCAACGAGGCCGGCGGCATCGACGGCCGCACGGTCGAGGTGGAGGTGCTCGACCACGGCTACAGCCCGGTGGACGCCGCGCAGCGCTACGAGCAGGTGCGCACGGACACCGCGATGGTCGCCAGCGTCTTCGGCAGCCCTCCGCTCGAGGCGATCGCCGCGGACCTCGAGGCCGACTGCCTGCTGTCGTTCCAGAGCGGATCCAACGGCCAGCTCGCACAGCGCTACGACACCATCTACGCGCCCACCACCACCTACGGCCACGAGATCCTCAACATCATCGGGTGGGTGCTCGAGGAGCAGGAGGAGGACGCCACCTTCGCGCTCGCCTACCAGTCGGACTCGCTGGGCGAGGCCATCCGGCACGCGGCCGAGTTCGGCGCGGAGCACTACGGCTTCGAGTTCGTCGCCGAGGCCACGCACGGCCCCGGGGACCAGGACATGACCGCCCAGCTGCAGACCCTGCTCGCCGAGGACCCGGACTACGTCGTGTACGGCGGGCTGCCGAACCAGCTGGCCGCACTCTCGGCGGGTGCCCTGGCTGCGGAGAGCGATGTGCAGTTCATCAGCGCCACCCCCGGGTTCGTTCCGGCGGTGCTCGGCACCCCGGCCGCCGACGCGGTGCAGCAGAACGTCTTCATCTCCAGTCCCTACCCCGAGTGGGAGGGTGACGACGAGGGCCGCGCGGCCATGCGCGAGGAGGTCGAGACCCACGCGCCCGACGTGGCCCCCGCGCAGGGGCCGATCATCGGGTACGCGACCGCCCGCGTGGTGGGCGAGGTCCTCGAGCTCGCCAGCGCCGAGGGGGACCTGTCCCTGGCCGGGCTCCGCGCCGCGGCGATGCAGCTGAGCGGGTTCGACGCCGACGGCCTGCTGCCCGAGATGACCTACGGCCAGTACGACGATGCCCCGCGGGTCCCCAGTCACGCCAGCCGGATCTGGCAGCCCGAGGAGGGCCCGGCCCAGGGCATGGTGCCGCTGGCCGAGGAGTTCGAGTCGGAGGCCAGCCAGCTCTACACCGAGCCGACCCTCTGACCGCGGGGGTGTGCGGCCGCAGGCAGCAGGCGCGGCCGCACACCCCGCCTTGCGGCGTACCCGCCGACCCGGGTGTTTGTGTACTGACTTTGTTAAACGTAGTATAAGTCTGGCGGTCGTCGCCCCGGCGACCGACGCGTCCTCGCAGCAGCGGGACGGACCGCCGCACCGAGGCAAGGAGCAACCCCATGGCAGCGACACCTGACAGCGAGCCGGTCGCGTTCGCCCACTCGCTGGACGACGCCGACGAGGTCAACCCCTATCTGGTCGGCGTGTACGCGCCGGTGCACGAGGAGATCACCGCCGAGGACATGGAGGTGATCGGCGAGGTCCCCAAGGACCTCAACGGTGTCTTCCTGCGCAACGGCCCCAATCCCCGCTTCGAGCCCAAGGGCCGCCACCACTGGTTCGACGGCGACGGGATGGTCCACGGCGTCCACATCGAGAACGGCGAGGTCCGCTACCGCAACCGGTGGGTGCGCACCGAGGCCTTCGAGGCCGAGTCCGAGGCCGGCCGGGGGCTGTTCACGGGCGTGATGGAGGACATGGGCGACAACCCGCTGAGCAACTCGCGCGGCCTGCAGCTCAAGGACACGGCCAACACCGACGTGATCTTCCACAACGGCAAGGTCCTGGCCACCTGGTACCTGTGCGGCACCCCCTACAGCCTCGACCCGCTGAGCCTGGAGACGATCGGCGCCGAGGACTTCCTCGAGACGCTCGTCGGCGACGTCATGGCGCATCCGAAGGTCGACGAGCGCACGGGTGAGCTCTTCTGGTTCGACTACGGCGTGACCCCGCCCTACATGCGCTACGGCGTCGTCGGCCCGCAGGGCACCGTCGAGCACGTCACCGACGTGGACCTGCCGGGACCCCGCCTGCCGCACGACATGGCGATCACCGACAACTACGCGATCCTGATGGACCTGCCGCTGATCCAGGACATGGAGGCGGCCAAGCACGGCAAGCACAAGATCGTGTTCGAGCGCTCGATGCCCTCGCGCTTCGGCGTCATCCCGCGTCGGGGGGACGGCAGCGAGATCCGGTGGTTCGAGGCGGACCCCTGCTACATCTACCACGTGGTCAACGCCTGGGAGGAGGGCGGCGAGGTCGTCCTCGACGTCTGCCGGGTCAAGCGGCCCCAGCCGGCCAGCGACCGCCGCTCCAAGCTCGCGCAGATGCTCGCCTACCTGCGGCTGGACGCGCAGATGTGGCGCTACCGCTTCGACCTGTCGACCGGCCGCACCCGCGAGGGCGCGGTGGATGACGACAACACCGAGTTTCCCAGCATCGACGCGCGCATGACGGGGCAGCCCACGCGCTACGCCTACAACGTGCACATCTCGCCGGAGGAGACGCTGCTCTTCGACGGGCTGGTGCGCTACGACCGGCAGACGGGCGAGAAGCAGGAGCACCGGTTCGGGCCGGGCCGCTGGGGCAGCGAGGCGCCCTTCGCCCCCCGGGACGGCTCGACGGGGGAGGACGACGGCTACCTGGTGACCTTCATCCAGGACGAGCGCGAGCAGCGCTCGGAGCTGGCGATCTACGACGCGTCGGACCTGCCTTCGGGGCCCGTGGGGCGGGTGCTGCTGCCCCAGCGCGTGCCACTGGGCTTCCACGCGTGCTGGATCCGCCCCGACCAGCTGCGATGACGATGCTGCGCCCCGAGCACCTGATCGGTGGCTGGCGGCTGACGTCCTGGGACGTCACCACGGCCGACGCCATCACCTACCCGTTCGGCGACGACGCCGAGGGCCTGCTGACCTACACCCCCGACGGGTGGATGCAGGCCACGGTCGTCGCCGCCGGACGGCCGCGCCTGAGCCATCCCAGCCCCCGTCGCGTGCCCGATGCGGAGCTCGCGGCGGCGGCCCGGGACTTCTTCTCCTACGCCGGACGCTGGCACCTCGAGGACACCACCGTCGTCCACGAGGTGCTGCTGTCCGCCAATCCCGAGATGGTCGGCACACGGCAGCGCCGGCACGTCCGACTCGAGGGGCGGTCGCTGACGCTGAGTGCCGACGAGCCCGTCGGCGAGCACGTGCGACACCACCGACTCGCATGGCACCGCGCCGAGCCCAGCGAGGAGCACCGATGATGCGCCACCAGCAGCTGTTGGACCAGGCGACCGAGGCCTGCGCCACGCGCGAGCACTTCAGCCCGTTCCCCGAGCGCCCCGGTCGCGACGACGACAGCCTCGCCGCGATCGAGGCGGGACGGCGGGCCTACGAGGAGCGGCTCGGGGACACGGTCGAGCTCGAGCAGCCCACCGACGGCTGGCTCGAGGCCCACGAGGTCTCGCCCTATACGCGGCAGGCGCTGGGGATCCGCTACCCGACGGCCGGGGTCGATGACCTGTTCGGCGCCGCGGGCCGTGCCGGCGAGCGCTGGCGGGCCGTCCCGCCGCAGCGCCGGGTGGACCTCTGCCTCGAGATCGTGCACCGGTGGTTCGACCGCTGGTTCGAGATCGCCCACGCGAACCAGCACACCACGGGGCAGAGCTTCTCGATGAGCTGCATCGGCAGCGGCACCAACGCGCTCGACCGGGGGATCGAGGCGGTCGTGCACGCCGCCGCCGCGATGGACCGGGTCCCGCACGGGGGACGATGGGAGAAGGACTTCGGACGTACCCGGGTCCGGCTCGACAAGCGCTTCCACATCCTGCCGCGCGGGGTCGCGGTCGTGGTCACGTGCGCGAGCTTCCCGACCTGGAACGCCTACCCGGCGCTGCTGGCCAACCTCGCGACCGGGAACCCGGCCGTCGTCAAGCCCCACCCCACGAGCGTGCTGACGATGGCACTGGCGGTCCAGACCGCGCAGCAGGTGCTGCGCGAGGAGGGCCTGCCGCCCGAGATCGTGCAGCTGGCGCCGGACACGCCCGAGACGCCGGTGACCAAGGACCTCATCGCGCACCCGGCCTGCGCGATCGTGGACTTCACCGGCTCCGCGAGCTTCGGCTCGTGGATCGAGGCCAACGCGCACCCGGCGATCGCCTTCACCGAGACCTCCGGGGTCAACACCGTCGTGCTCGAGTCCGCGGAGGACCTCGACGCCGCCCTGGCGGCGGTGGCCACCTCGCTCTCGCTGTTCACGGCCCAGATGTGCACCAGCGTGCAGAACGTCTACGTCCCGGCGACCGGCGTGCGCACCCCGGAGGGGACCATCGACCTCGACGAGGTCGTCGGCCGACTCACCCGCGAGGTCGATGCGATCGCCGAGCACCCCCGGCGCGCTGCCGGCGTGATGGGCGCCGTGCAGTCGCCGGCCACCGTGGCCGACGTCGAGCGGCTCGAGCAGCAGGCCGCCGGGCGGGGCGAGATCGCCCGCGCCACCGGCCCCTACGCGCACCCCGAGTACCCCGACGCGACGACAGCGACCCCCTCGATCGCCGTCGTCGACCCCTCCGCCCGGGCGCTGTTCGGCGAGGAGCGCTTCGGTCCCAGCGCCTTCGTGGTCGTGGCCGAGGACGCCGACGACGCGCTCGGGCAGGCGGTCACCGACGTCGCGCGCGCCGGCACGATCGCCTCGCACCTGTACTCGACCGATCCGGCCTACGCCGACCGGGCCACGGAGGCGTATCTGCGGGCGGGGGCGTCGCTGACCCGCAACCTCACCGGGCCGATGCCGCTCAACTTCTCCGCGGCCTACAGCGACTACCACGTCACCGGCCTCTCGCCGGCGGGCAACGCCTGCCTGACCGACGAGGCCTTCATCGCGGGACGGTTCCGCATCGCGCAGGTGCGCGAGCCGGCCGCCGGCAAGGAGGAGCACGCATGAGCGCACGGATCCTGGGCGGCGCACAGACCGACTTCGCCCGCCGCTACCCGACCAGCACCGAGGGTCTCGCCGAGCTCTTGCGCGAGTCCACGCTGGCCGGCCTCGAGAACGCCGAGCTCGACGCCCACGAGGTCGACGTCGGCCACGTCGGCAACCTCGCCGGCGAGCTCTTCGCCGGCCAGGCGCACCTCGGGGGCGTGCTGGCCTCCGCGGTCCCACAGCTCGCGGGGCTGCCGCTGTCCCGGCACGAGGCGGCCTGCGCGTCCGGCAGCGTCGCGCTGCTGGCGGCGCTGGCCGAGATCGAGGCGGGCCACCACGACGTGGCCGTGGTCTCCGGCGTCGAGGTGATGCGGGGCGTGCCGGCCAACGAGGCGGCCGCGAATCTCGGCTCCGCGGCGTGGGTCGGACGCGAAGCGGCGGACGCCGAGTTCGTCTGGCCCGCGCTGTTCGCCGACCTGGCCGAGTACTACCAGCAGCGCCACGGGCTGGACCACGCCCACCTCGGGCGCATCGCGGAGCTCAACCACGCCAGCGCACGCCACAACCCGCAGGCGCAGTCCCGCGACTGGGAGTTCGGCGCGGGGGCGTTCGACGAGGACGACCGCGTCAACCCGGTGGTGGCCGGGCCGTTGCGCAAGACCGACTGCGGCCGCATCACCGACGGCGCGGCCACGGTGGTGCTGGCCAGCGAGGAGGCGGCGCGAGCGTGGGCCCGCGCACGTGGCCGCGACCTCGAGGACGTCCCGCGCGTGTCCGGCTGGGGGCTGCGCACCGACCGCATCGTGCTCGAGGAGAAGCTGGCGGCGCCCGACCCGGACGGCTACGTCTTCCCGCAGCTGCGCCGCGCGGTGCGCGACGCCCTGGACCGCGCGGGGGTGGCCACGGTCGAGGACCTGGACCTGGTGGAGCTGCACGACTGCTTCACCATCACGGAGTACGCGGCCCTGGAGCACCTGGGGCTGGCGGCGCCGGGGGAGGCCTGGAAGGTCATCGAGGCGGGCACGATCGACCCCGACGGGCCGCTGCCGGTCAACCCGAGCGGCGGGCTGATCGGGGCGGGGCACCCGGTCGGCGCGTCCGGGGTCCGCATGGTGCACGACGTCGCGCGACAGGTCGCGGGTCGTGCGGGCGAGATGCAGGTCGACGGCGCGCGCCGTGGCCTGACGGTGAACATCGGAGGCTCCTGCACCACGGCGGCGGCGTTCGTGGTCGGAAAGGACGAGGCGTGAACGAGATCGTGCTGCTCGATGGGGTCCGGACCCCCCGGGGGAAGGCCAAGGCCGATGGTGGGCTGGGCCAGGTCGCCCCGTTGACGCTGGTCGAGACCGTGCTCACCGGGGCGCTGGAGCGCGCCGGGGTGCCCGCCGAGGCCGTCGACGAGGTGGTGCTGGGCTGCGCCAGCCAGATCGACGGCCAGGGTGGCGACCTCGCCCGCACCGCCGTGCTGACCGCGGGGCTCGACGAGACGATCCCCGGGGTGACGGTGAACCGGTTCTGCTCCTCGGGGCTGGACGCGGTGGCGATGGGAGCGGGGCTGATCGCCTCCGGGCAGGCCGATGTGGTGCTGGCCGGCGGTGTCGAGTCGGTCTCGCACGTGCCGATGTTCTCCGACCGGGGGCCGCTGTGGAGCGACCGCGACGTCATGGGCCGGGTCGGCGCGGTGCACATGGGCATCGCCGCCGACCTCGTCGCCACCGAGGAGCGCTTCGCCCGCCCGGAGCTCGATGCCTACGGCGAGCGCACGCAGCGCCTGGCCCGCGAGGCCTGGGAGCGCGGCGCGTACGACCGCTCGCTGGTGATCCCCGAGGGCGCGACGATCACCCGGGACGAGCACGTCCGCGACGAGGTGCGGCTCGACGCGCTGGCCGAGCTGCCCCCGGCCTTCGCGGAGCTCGGCGCCGCCGGGCAGGACGAGCTCGCGCTCGCGCACGTCGACGGCGTGGACGAGATCACCCACCTGCACACGCGCGGGACCTCACCGTCCGTGGCGGACGGGGCGGCGATGACCGTGCTCGCCAGCGCCGACGCGGCCCGGCGTCTCGGCGTGGCCCCACGCGCCCGGATCGCCGGGACGACCTCGGCGGGCTGCGACCCGGTTCGGATGCTGCTGGCCGGGCAGACGGCGGTGGAGCGCGCACTGGAGCGGGCCGGGTGGACGCCCAGCGACCTCGACGTGGTCGAGTTCGCGGAAGCGTTCTCCGCCCTGTGCCTGCGCTTCCAGCGTGACCTGGACATCGACGACGACCGCTTCAACCCCAACGGCGGGACCATCGCGATGGGACACGCCTTCGGGGCCACCGGCGCCATCCTGCTCACCGGCCTGGTCGACGAGCTCGAGCGTCGCGACGAGCGTCGCGGCGTGGCGGCCGTCAGCGGGGCCGCGGGCTCCGGCGCGGCCGTGCTCGTCGAGAGGGGCTGAGGGTGGTGCGGATCAGCGTGTCGCTGGGGCTCTGGCTCGACCGGCCCGCCGAGGAGGTGCTGGACACCGCACGGGTCGCCGACGCGGTCGGGTACCCGGAGCTGTGGATCGGCGAGATGGCGACCTACGACGCCTTCGCGCTGGCGACGGCCGTGGGGGCCCGCACCGGCGCGATCGAGCTGACCGTCGGGCCGCTGCCGGTGACGGTGCGGGACCCGATGATGATCGCGATGGGGGCCGCCTCCGTCGCCGACCTGACGGGACGCCGCTGTGGCGTCGCGCTGGGCACCTCGTCGCCGGCGGTCGTCGAGCAGTGGCACGGCCGCTCGCGCGCCCGCCCGGCGCGGGCGCTGCGGGAG
>SKLC01000182.1 GCA_007123425.1 Nitriliruptoraceae bacterium | reverse complement strand
CCGGGTACGCCGCGTGCGCGGCGGCGCCCGGGAGCGCCAGCGCGCGCTCGGTCCACGTGACCATCTCGTCACGTGGCCGGTGCCCCATGTAGTCGCGCAGCGCGACCGGCAGCCGCAGCGCGCCGTCCAGCTCGCCGGCGGCGAGCAGCCACGCATGGGCCAGCCGCAGGTCGTCGACCGCCCGGTCCAGCCGCCTGACGGCCTCGCGCTCCTCCGTTCCGCGGATGCGGGGCCCCTGGAGCTCGGCGAACGCCACATGGTGGAGCGCGTGTGCCCGCCGGTAGCGCTGCTCCTCGCCGGTCTCGGCCAGGCGGTTGGCGCCGTAGGCGCGCAGCGTGTCCAGCAGCCGGTAGCGCCGCCCGCCGACAGCGCGGTCCGTCACGACCAGGGACTTGTCGACCAGCTCGGCGAGCCGCCCGGCGACCTCGTCATCGGCGAGGGGCTCGCCGCTGCAGACCACCTCGGCGGCGTCGAGCGTGAACGGACCGGCGAACACCGACAGGCGGTCGAACAGGCGCGCCTCGGGCGCGCTCAGCGCCGCATAGGACCAGTCGACTACGGCGTGCAGCGTGCGGTGCCGTCCCGCGTCATGGTGGGGACCGCCGGTCAGCAGGGTGAAGCGCTGGTCGGTGCGCGCGAGCAGGTCCGCCGGCGACAGCGCCCGCACCCGGGCGGCCGCCAGCTCGAGCGCCAGCGGGATCCCGTCGAGGCGACGACACAGCTCGCCGACCGCGAGCGCGTCGTCGTCGGTGAGGGCGAAGTCTGCATCGGCGGCTCGTGCGCGCTGGACGAACAGCGCGCCGGCCGGGGCGGCCAGCACTGCTGTGGCGGTGGTGGGGCCGGCCGGTGGGACCGCCAGGGGTGCGACCTGCCACACATGCTCTCCCGGCAGGTGCAGGGGCTCGCGCGAGGTCGCCAGCACCGCGACGGCCGGGCATGCGTCGAGGATCGACGCCACCAGGGGCGCCACGGCCTGCAGCTGGTGCTCGCAGTTGTCGAGCACCAGCAGCAGCCGGCGCGTGCCCAGCGAGGCGAGGAGGGCCTCCTCAGCGGGCCGGGCCCCCTGATGGCGGGCGCCGAGGGCATCGAGCAGCGCGGGCGCGACGCTGGCGGGCTCGTGCACCGCCGCCAGCGGGCACACCACGACGCCGTCGGGGAACTGGGCTGCGGCCGCGACGGCGACCTGCTCGGCGAGGCGGGTCTTGCCCACCCCACCCGTGCCGGTCAGGGTCACCAGCCCGGTCGACGTGACCAGCTCGACGACGGCCGCGAGATCCTCGTCACGCCCGACCAGCTCGCTGCGCGAGGCACGCCCCGGCGTGTCCGTCCGGTCGCCACCGCGGGCTGGGCCGGGCCGGTCGCCGACGGGTGGCGGGGGCGGCTGCGCCAGGTCGGCGTCCTGGCGCAGGATCCGCTGGTGGAGCCGCTGGAGCTCCTCGGTCGGGTCGATCCCGAGCTGTTCGCCGAGCCGCTGTCGGAGACGTCGGTAGGTGGCCAGCGCCTGGGCCTGGTGGCCGGCGCGGTACAGGGCGGTCATCAGCTGGCTGTGGGCCCGCTCGTCGAGGGGGGCGCGGTCGGTCGCCGCCTGCAGTTCGGCGACGGCCTCACGGTGGCCGCCCGCTGCGAGCTGGCAGTCGATGCGATCGGCGGTGGCGGCTTCCCGCAGCAGCTCGAGGCGTCGCGCCTCGGCCTGCACGAGCACGTGCGAGGCGAGGTCACCGAAGGCCGGGCCGCGCCAGAGCCCCTCCGCGTCCGCGAAGCGCTCGAGGGCCGCCTGCGGGTCGGCGGCCATCAGCCGACGCGCCTGGGTGACCAGCGCCGCGAACCGTGACGCGTCGAGGTCGCACGCACCCGGGTCCAGCCGGTAGCCGTCCGGCGTCGTCACCAGCACGTCGCTGCCCGTCGGGGCGAGCGACGCCAGCGTCCGTCGTAGCTTCGAGACGTGGCTCCGCAGGGTCTTGTGGGCGCTCGGTGGGGGCCGCGCGCCCCACAGGCCGTCGATGAGCCGGTCGGTGGCAATCACCTCCCCGCCGGCTGCAGCCAGTGCCCCCACGATCGTGCGCTGGCGCTCGCTGGGGAATCCGGTCCGCCGCCCCTCGGCGACCGCCTCCACCGGGCCCAGCACATGCACCCACATGATGTCACCCTACGGTGGCGGCCCTGCGGTGGGAACCGGCACCGCGGCGGCCGCGCCGAGCGACGCGGGCAGGAGAGCACATGGCCAACCGACTCGCAGCCGAGACCTCGCCGTACCTGCTGCAGCACGCCGACAACCCGGTGGACTGGCAGCCGTGGGGCGAGGAGGCCTTCGCCGAGGCCCGGCGTCGCGACGTGCCGATCTTCCTGTCCGTGGGCTACAGCTCGTGCCACTGGTGCCACGTGATGGCCCACGAGTCCTTCGAGGACGATGACGTCGCCGCGGTGCTCAACGAGCACTTCGTCAACGTCAAGGTCGATCGCGAGGAGCGTCCTGACGTCGACGCGGTCTACATGGACGCCGTGACCGGGATGACCGGGCACGGCGGCTGGCCGATGAGCGTCTTCCTCACGCCCGACGGCGAGCCGTTCTACGCGGGCACCTACTGGCCGCGCGCGCCGCGTCACGGCATGCCCGCCTTCCCGCAGGTCCTCGCGGCGGTCGCCGACGCCTGGCAGCAGCGGCGCGAGGAGGTGCTCGAGTCGGCGGCCACCATCGCCTCGACGCTGCGCCAGCAGGCCGAGGCGGAGGCGGCCGAGGAGGTCGACGTCGGGGTGACCGACGAGGCCGCCCGCCTCGTCGTCGAGCGCGCCTGGGACCGCCAGCTCGGCGGCTTCGGCGCGGCGCCCAAGTTCCCCCAGGCGATGACGATCGAGTGGCTGCTCGAGCGCCACCTGCGCACCGGCGAGGCCGACGCGCTCGAGGCCGCCCTCCACGCCCTGCGCGCCATGGCCCGCGGGGGCATCCACGACCAGCTCGCCGGCGGCTTCGCGCGCTACGCCACCGACGCCAGGTGGCTCGTGCCCCACTTCGAGAAGATGCTCTACGACAACGCGCTGCTGCTGTCGGCCTACGCGACCGCGACGGCCGTCACCGACGACCGCGAGCTGCACGAGGTGACCGGCGCCACGGCGGGCTATCTGCTCTCGGAGCTGCGGACGACCGACGGCGCCTTCGTCGCGGCCACCGACGCCGACAGCGAGGGCGAGGAGGGCCGCTACTTCGTCTGGTCGCACGCCGAGTTCGTCGAGGTCGTCACCGCGGCCGGCGAGGACCCCGAGCTGTTCGCCGCGTTCCTCGGCGTGCGCGAGGGCGGCAACTGGGAGGGCGTCAACGTCCTGCACCGTCCCATGGAGCGCACCGCGTTCGCCCAGCGCCACGGCCTGACCCCCGAGGAGCTCGACGAGCGCTGGGAGCGGCTCCGCGCCGCCCTGCTCGAGCGTCGCGGCGAGCGCGTGCCGCCGGGCGTGGACACCAAGGTGCTCACCTCCTGGAACGCGCTGGCGATCCGCGGGCTCGTCCGCGCGGGGGTGCTGCTCGAGCAGCCGGGCTGGACGCGCGCCGCAGCGACCGCCGCCGAGACGCTCCACGAGCGGCTGGTCCTCGACGGCCGGCTCCACCACGTGCTCACCGACGGGCAGGTCTCGGTGCCGGCCTTCCTCGAGGACGTCGCGCTGCTGGCCCTGGCCGACCTCGAGCTGCTCTCGGCCACCGGCGAGCCCGTGTGGTTCGACCGGGCGCTGGCCCTGGCCGAGGACGCCGAGGCCCGGTTCCACGACGACGAGCTGGGGGGCTGGTTCCAGACCGCCCATGACGCGGAGCAGCTCTACACCCGGCCCAAGGACGCCTTCGACAACGCCACGCCCGCGGGCACCAGCGTGATGGTCGAGGTCTGCCGGGTCCTGTACGGGCTGACCGGCGAGCACCGGTGGCACGCGCGCGCCACCGAGGGGATCCGGCTGCTCCAGGCCCGGGCACAGCGCATGCCCACCGGCTTCGGCTGGCTGCTGCGCCAGCTGGAGGCGCTGGCGGCCGGCCCGCGCGAGGTGGCGATCCT
>SKLC01000039.1 GCA_007123425.1 Nitriliruptoraceae bacterium | reverse complement strand
CGGCCCGGCGGCAGGCGGAGGGGAGCGCGACATGACGCTGCGCGAGCAGGATGCGCCGGCCGGCCGCGCCGGCCCGCTGCGGCGGCTGCTGCGCCGGTGGGAGCCGGGGGAGTGGACCGGCGACGCGACCGGCCTGACGGTCGTCACGGCCCTGCTGGTGGTCATCGGCCTGGTCATGAGCTTCTCCGCGTCCTTCGTGGACGGCGCGCAGGCCGGCGACACCTTCGGGGTGTTCCGCCGCCAGCTGATGTGGGTGGTGGTCGGCGTGGGCGCCTACGCGCTCGCGGCCCGCCTCGACCACCGGATCTGGCGCCGCCTGGCCTGGCCGCTGCTCGGCCTGGCCCTGATCGGGCTCGTGCTCGTGCTCGTGCCGGGCGTGGGCATCACCCGCTACGGCTCGACGCGGTGGCTGGGGTATCCGCCGCTGGTGGTCCAGCCCTCGGAGATCGCCAAGCTCGCCGTGCTGCTGTGGCTCGCCGACGTGCTGCACCGCAAGCGGCCCGCCGACGGCTCCGTGCAGCGCCTCGAGCATCTGATGGTGCCGGCGGTCCCGGCGCTGGTGGTGCTCGCCGGGCTCGTGCTGCTCCAGCCCGACCTGGGGACCACGATCCTGCTGGGCCTGATCGTGGGGGCGATCCTGTGGGTGGAGGGGCTGCCCGGCCGGATGGTGGCCGGGTTCGCGGCGGCCGCGGTGGGCGCGGTGGCGGTGCTGGCAGCGGTCGCCCCCTACCGGGTCGCCCGCATCCACGGGTGGCTGCATCCCGAGGCCGACCCGCTGGGCACCGGCTACCAGCTCATCCAGTCGCGCCTGGCGCTGGGCTCCGGCGGGGTCTTCGGGCTCGGGCTGGGCTCGTCGCGCGGCAAGTGGAACTTCATCCCCAACCCCGAGACCGACTTCATCTTCGCGATCCTCGGCGAGGAGCTGGGGCTGGTGGGCGCGGGCGTCGTGCTGGGGCTGTTCGCGACCCTGTTCTACCTCGGCCTGCGCATCGCCTATGCCTGCGAGGACGGCTTCGGCCGCACCGTCGCCTTCGCGGTCACCGCCTGGGTGGCGGGCCAGGCGCTGATCAACATCGGTACCGTCACCGGCCTGCTGCCGATCACCGGGGTGACGCTGCCGCTGGTGTCGGTGGGCGGCTCGTCCCTGGTGACCACGCTTGTGGCGCTGGGCATCCTGGCCAGCGTCGCCCGTCGTGCCCCGCGCCCGCGGCCCGTGCGCACTGGAGGATCCCCGACATGACCACCCGGGTCCTGATCGCCGGCGGTGGCACCGCCGGCCACGTCTTCCCGGCGGTGGCGGTGGCCCGCGAGCTGCAGCGCCTCGCCGACGTCGAGCCCGTGTTCGTGGGCGTCGCCGACCGGCTCGAGGCACGGCTGGTGCCCGAGGCCGGCTTCGAGCTGCGCACCGTGCAGGCCGTCCCGGTGCCGCGGCGGCCGTCGCCGGCCCTGCTGCGGGTGCCCTCCGGCGTGCGCGCCGCCGTGCGCCAGTGCGAGCGCGTCATCGACGAGATCGGGGCGGCCGCGGCCGCGACCTTCGGTGGCTACGTCTCCTTCCCCGCCAGCTGGGCGGCGGGTCGCCGAGGGCTCCCGCTGGTGGTCCACGAGCAGAACGCCGTCCCGGGGCTGGCCAACCGGCTGGGCTCGCGCTGGGCCGGCCACATCGCGGTCTCCTTCCCGGGGTCCGCCGACAGCTTCCGCCGCAAGGAGCGCTGCGCGGTCACCGGCAACCCGGTCCGCGAGGACATGCTCCGCCTCGACCGCGCGGCCCGGCGCGCCGAGGCGCGCGAGGCGTTCGGCCTCGACCCCGACCGCCCGACCCTGCTGGTGTTCGGCGGCAGCCAGGGCGCGCGCTCGCTCAACACCGCGATCGTCGACGCCCATCCGCACTGGGGGGACGCCGACGTCCAGATCCTGCACGCCGCCGGGGCGTCGCTGTACACCGAGACGGCCGCGGCCTGGGAGCGCACCCGCACCGAGGGCGCCGGGCCGCGGGTGCGGCTGGTCGACTTCATCGAGGACATGGGCGACGCCTACGCCGCCGCGGACGTGGTGCTGTGCCGCTCGGGAGCGACCTCGATCGCGGAGCTGACCGTCCTGGGCATCCCGGCGGTGCTGGTGCCGTTCCCGCACGCCACCGGCGACCACCAGCGCCACAACGCCGAGGCCCTGGAGCGCATCGGCGCGGCCGTCGTGGTCGCCGACGACGACCTCGACGGCGCGCGCCTGGTCGCCGAGGTGCTGCCGCTGCTGACCGACCCGGCGCGCCATGCCGAGGTGGAGGCCTCCTCGAAGGCCTTCGGCCGCCCCGACGCCGCCACCAACGTCGCCCGGCTCGTGCTGGGTGAGATCGAGGCGAAGGAGGCCGCCACGTGAGCGATCTGCTGTCCGCCCCCCGTCGCGTGCACCTGATCGGCATGGGCGGCGCCGGCATGTCCGGGCTGGCGCGCATCCTGCTGCAGCGCGGCCACGAGGTGTCCGGCTCCGACCTGCGCGAGAGCCGGTCGCTGGACGCGTTGCGCATCCTCGGCGCGAGCGTGCAGATCGGCCACCGCGCCGACAACCTCGACGACGCCGAGATCGTGGTGGTCTCCTCGGCCGTGCCGCGGGACAACCCGGAGGTCGCGGCCGCGGGGGAGCGCGACCTGGTGCTGCTGCGTCGCGCCGAGATGCTGGCGGCGCTCATGGAGGGCCAGCGCGGTGTGGTGATCTCCGGTACCCACGGCAAGACCACGACCACCTCGATGGCCGTGGTGGCCCTGCAGGCCGCCGGCGGCGACCCCTCCTTCGCGATCGGGGGCGCGCTCAACGAGAGCGGCACCAACGCCCACGGGGGCAGCGATGAGCTGTTCGTCGCCGAGGCCGACGAGTCGGACCGCTCGTTCCTGGTGTTCCGGCCGCACTTCGCCGTGGTGACCAACGTCGAGCACGACCACCCGGAGGAGTTCCGCGACACCGCGGAGGTCGAGGCGGCGTTCCGCGACTTCCTCGACCGGCGGGCGGTGGGCGCGCCCGCGCTGCTGTGCCTCGACGACCCGGGCGCGGCAGAGCTCGCGACGACCAGCGAGGGCCCGGTGCTGACCTACGGCACCGACCCCCGCGCCGATCTCCGCCTGGTGCTCGGCGAGGACGGCGAGCACCGCATCCGCAAGGACGGCGAGGTGCTGGTCAGCTTCCGTCCGGCGGTGCCCGGCCGCCACAACGCGCTCAACGCCACCGCCGCCCTGGGGATCTGCCACTGGGCGGGCGTGGACATCGAGGCCGCGGCGGCGGGGCTCGAGCAGTTCACGGGCGCGGCCCGGCGCTTCCAGCGCCTGGGCACCGAGCGGGGTGTGACCATCGTCGACGACTACGCCCATCACCCCACGGAGCTGCGGGCCACGCTGGCGGCGGCGCGCGCCACCGACGCCTCGCGCGTGGTCCTGGTCGTGCAGCCGCACCGCTACTCGCGCACGCAGCGGCTGGGCGCGGAGCTCGGCCGCGCCTCCTCGGCCGCCGACCTGGTCCTGGTCACCGACGTCTACGCCTCCAGCGAGGCGCCGGTCCCCGGGGTGACCGGACAGCTGGTGGCCGACGCGGCCGCCGAGGCCGGCGCCAACGTGCGCTACCGGGCGCACCTCACCGACGTCGTCGACGATCTCGTCGATCTGGTCGAGGCGGGCGACCTCGTGCTGACCACCGGTGCGGGCGACGTCACCCAGATCGGGCCGATGCTGCTGCACCGCCTCGGGGGTGGTGCGTGAGCGATGCCGTGGTCGAGCAGCTGCGCCGTCGCGGCGTCGCCGAGGTGGTGGCCGGCTCGCAGCTGGCCCGGCTGACGACCCTGCGGGTGGGGGGCCCGGCCCGCGCCCTGGTGACCGCCCAGCGCGACGAGGACCTCGCCGCCGTGGGGGAGGTCTGCCGCGAGCACGGCCTCGACTGGCTCGTCGTCGGGCGCGGCTCCAACCTGCTGATCGCCGACGCCGGATGGCCCGGTGTCGCGGTGGTGCTCGGTCGGGGCTTCCGCGGGTTGGACATCGCTGGCAGCAGGGTGGTGGCCGGTG
>SKLC01000328.1 GCA_007123425.1 Nitriliruptoraceae bacterium | reverse complement strand
CGGCTCCCGTCGCCCGCCGCCGCGCCGTCGGTGTCGGCCGCGGCGCCGGCTGCGCCCCCGGGCTCGGCGAGCTCCCCGACCTCGTCGGACTCACCCGCCCCCGGCTGCTGCGCCACCTGCTCCGCGACCGGGTCGGGCGTCGGCAGGTCGTGCGAGGCTTCCGGCACCGTGGGGCTGAGCAGCGCCATGGCCGCGAACGCGACGATCGCGGCGACCAGGGGCCCATAGCCACGGAGCAACAGGGCAGATGCGTTGCCGGCGCCGGCCACGTGCGCCACCTCCATCCCAAGGGTGCGCGTGTCGGGCCGGGTGCGTTCGGAGCACCGACCCGAGACGATGAGACGAATCTCCCATCATCATCTCAAGAATGCAAGGGGCAATCTCGGCGCACGCCGCTCACCCGCCCTGCAGGCCCACGGCGGTCTCCTGCGCCCGCACCTCGCTCAGCCGGGCGGCGCCGGGGACCGCGGGAGCGAAGACGAAGCGCACGTGCGCCGTGCACCGGACCTCGGCGAGGGGGCTGCCATCGTCCCGGTGGCTGGTGTCGACCTCGCAGGACGGTGAGCGCAGGGCGTCGTCCTGCGGGAGCTGGCTCGCCAGCACGTCGGCGCGCTGCCCCGGGCGCCCGCCGGACCCCTCCAACGCGAGGTCGCCGGCGTAGAAGCCCTCCTCGTCGACGAATGCCACCGCGTCCTGGGCCACGCTCGCGGCCAGATCGGCAACCCGCCGCTGCCCCAAGAACAGCACGGCAGCGTCGACCGTGATCGCCGCCAGCAGGACCAGCACGAGGATGGCCACGGGCATCAGGATCATCGCGTTGCCGTGCTCGCGGGACAGCCACGCCCGCAGCCGCGCGCCCGCGCTGAGTCGCACGAGGTCCGCCGGGCCGCGGCGGTCACCGCACACAGCTGGCCCCCTGCGCCGCGTCGTCGACCGGAAGTCCGGAGCGATACGGCGCGACGAGCTCGTAGTGGCTGCTGACCACCGTGAAGCTGCCCAGCGTGGCGCTGCCGAACAGCGTGAGGGCCGGCACCTCGATCCGGACCTCGTAGCCGACCTCGGCACAGCGCGCCAGGGTGGGTGGGCCGTCCACCGGCTGGACCTCCACCGGGCCACCGGTGCGCCCGTGGCCCGCCAGCGCCGCCTGCGCCGCGGCCTCCGCCGCGCCCTGCAGATCGTCGCCCGGTGCGGCGGTCACCACGGCGCGAGTGGCCTCCCTGGCGGCGGCGGACGTGGCGAACTTCGCGTCGACCACGCCCCAGGCATTGACCACGATGAGGGTGCCGAGCACGAAGATCAGCACGCCGAAGATCAGCGCCTCCGCGCCGGCGACGAAGCCCTGCTCACCGGTGCGCGCGCTCACGGTGCGCCCCGGAACTGCTCCGTGCGCACCCGGGCGGTGCGCTCGATGCGGTCGAGGCCCACGCCGCCGCCGAAGGCGTCGGCGAGCCGGGCCGGCGTGGGCCCGGTGACCGTGACCACCGTGTCCTCCCCCTCCGTGGTGCACACCGGGTCGTCGATGACGTGCCCATAGTCGCCGAGCGAGCGGCGGATCCGCTGGGCCGCGTCGACGCTGGCGCAGTCGGCGCCCTCCGCCGCCGCGCGCCGCGCCGTGTCGAACGCGACGGCCGACACGGTGGAGGTCGCGTACAGGTGGAGCAGCACCTGGGTCGCCAGCATCAGGAAGCCGAGGAAGATCAGGACCCCGAACACGCTGGTGATGGCGCTGGAGCCGTCCTCGCCGGCCTCTCGGGACGCCCCTCGTCCCGCTCGGAGCGCGCCAGCGCCGCGCGCCGTCGCGCGCATCGCCGGGTCCGCCCGGGTGCCGGCGGGGTCAGGGGCCGCCTTCACCGATCCGGTCCACCTGCTCGGTGACGGTCTCCTCGGCGCTGTCGAAGATCGTCTGGAACGCGAACCACATCCCCAGCCCCAGGAAGGCCATGACGAGCACGGCGATCGCCGTGGAGATCACCCCTTCGCCCCGCTGGGAGGCATGGAGACGCCGCAGGAAGGTCGCAACACCTGCAAGCCGACTGGGTTCACGCATTGCTCGCACCCCCGTGAGGTCGTCCCGGTCCGTCGTCGATCGCCGCGACCCCCGGCGCTGCGGGCCCCTCCGCCCCTGGCACCCGTCGATGGCGATCGGCCGATGCGCGAGCATAGCATGGAGGGCATTTGTGACTAGTCCGCAGGTCCCGCTGTGGACGAGCGCCCGGTCACAGGAAGTCCGACAGGGCGCTGAAGAAGGGGATCACGATGAAGACCACGCCGGGCAGCAGGGTCGCGACCGTCACCGGGATCCACACCTGCTGGCCGCGCTTCTCCATGCGCTCGATCAGCTCGCGCTGCACGTCCCGTCGGATCGCGCGGGCCTCCTCGGCGATGAGCCGCCCGAGGTCGCTGGCCTCGCGGTTGAGGGCCAACACCGACACCAGCCGGTCGACCGCCGCGACGTCGGTCAGCTCCGCCCACTCCCGCAGCGCCTCCTCCTCGGACACGCCCTGACGGATCCGGGTCAGCACGCGGTGCAGGTCCTGTGAGATCGCGCCGCTGCCCCGCTCGGCCACGCGGGAGAGCGCGCCGACCAGGGAGTAGCCCGCGCCCAGCAGCATCCCCACCTGCTCGGCGACCACCGGCAGCTCGAGGTAGACCGCGCGCTTCCAGCGGTCGGAGGCCCCCGAGATCTGCTGCTCGAGGGCGAGGAAGGCGAGCAGCAGCCCACCGAACATCAGCAGCAGGGCCACCTGCACCGGCGGGCGCACCGCCGCCGTCAGCAGCGCACCGATGCCCAGGCCGGCCAGGGACCAGCCGATCTGGCGCACGCGGAACTCGGTGACGTCGAGATCGGAGTGGATGCGGGTCAGCCGACGATCGAGGTCCTCGCTCACGCCGAAGAGCCGCGAGAACTGGCTGCCGAGCGCCCGCGCCACCGGCCCCACGGCCTCCCGGAACGATTCGACCGACAGCACGCCGACGCGGCCCCGCAGCCCCATGCCACCCGGCACGTACGGGCCCACCCGCGCCGCGAGCGAGCGGCGGGAGAACCAGCGCAGCTCGCTGAGCAGCAGGGTCAGCCCCGCCCACAGGACCAGTCCGGAGAGCAGCAGCAGCGGCGTCACGACGGCTCCGCCCCACCGGAGAAGACCCGCTCCTCCTCGGGCAGCCGCATGAGATGGCCGGCCCAGACCCAGCACACCGCGATCAGGGAGAAGGCCACCAGGATCAGCAGCTGCGCGAGCGTGGTCGCGTAGGCGGCCCGTCCGTCGCCGATCGCCATGCCCACCACCGCCATGCCCACGGGCACGACCAGCACGAACACCCGGGCGAACCTCGCGCCCGCCTGCTTGGCCTTGGCGTCCTTGCGTCCCTGCAGGTCCTGCACGCGGTCGTCGATCAGGGCCCGCAGCCGGCGATCCACGTCGGTGCCGCCGACCTCGTGGGCGATCAGCAGGGTCTCGCACACCGCGTCGGCGGTGGGGTCGGCCAGCTGCTCCTTGAGCACCGTCAGGCACCGGTCGAAGTCGGTGGAGATCAGCCACTCGCGGTGGGCCGCCCGGAAGGCGGGGACGAGCTCCTCGGGGCCCCGCAGCCCCACCGACAGCAGCGCCTCGGGGATCGGACGGCCGAGCGAGACCGCCTGCAGCCGGATCTCCTCGATCAGCCGAGGCCAGCTCTCCCGCGCCTGCTCGAGGCGGTTGCGCCGCCGGGATCGCGCGGCCGCCAGCGGGAAGGAGGCCGCGCCCAGCCCCACCGCGGCCGGTGCGATCCAGCCGCCCCAGATCGCCCAGCCCAGCCCGCTGCCGACCACGAACAGCACGCCCGAGACCGCCGCGAGCTCGCGCACCTGGATGTGCTCCAGGCCTGCCTGGGTGAGGTACTCCTGCAGGGAGAGGCCGCGCCTGAGCCGGCGTCCGGGCGAGGGGGCCACGCCCAGACCACGCCAGCGGAGCACCACGGCGGTGTAGAGGAGGAAGACGCCGTAGGCCGCGACCAGCGACAGCAGGAACGCCGCCAGCCCCGGGGTCACGGGCGCGCCCCTGG
>SKLC01000342.1 GCA_007123425.1 Nitriliruptoraceae bacterium | reverse complement strand
GCGCGCCCACGCCGCGCGTGGCGCTCGTCCCGGGCTGCCCCGGCGGGGCCTACGTGGTCGGCAGCCGCCGCCCGGTGCTGATCATCGGCCAGGAGCTGGTCGAGCGGCTCGACGCGGCCGAGCTGGAGGGCGTGCTGGCCCATGAGCTCGCCCACCTGCGCCGACGCGACAACCTGGTCGCCGCGCTGGTGGGCACGGTGCGCGACCTCACGTTCTTCATCCCGGGCGGGGGCTGGGCGCTGACCCACCTCCACCGCGAGCGCGAGCTGGCCGCCGATCAGGCGGCGGTGGCGGTCACCCGCCGCCCGGGTGCGCTCGCCAGCGGCCTGCTCAAGGTCGTCGAGACGGGGCCGGACGCTCGCAATCCCTGCGCGGCGCTGGCCCCCTCGGGCACCCTGGTCAGCCGCATCGAGGCGCTGGTGGACGACCGCCCCGCCCCGTCGCGGCTGCGCCGCGGCGTGGAGAAGCTCGGGGTCGCGGGGGTCAGCGTGGTCGCGGTGGCGCTCGCCCTGGTGGTGCCGGCGGCGCTCTCGGGCTCCGAGGGCCAGCGCGACGCGCTGGCCCTGGTGTGGTCCACCGTGAGCGACCCCGGGCAGGCGAGCACGGTCGCCGACGCCGAGGCGCGCGCCTTCGACGTGTACCGGCGCTCCAGCCTCGATGTGGAGACCGACGCCAGCACGGAGTTCGCCGCGCGGCGGGGACCGGCGGAGCCGGACGAGCGCAGCACGGAGAACCGGCGCAGCACCCTCCATGCCTGTCTGCAGGGTGACAGCTGCCCCCAGAGCTCGCCTTCCCGGGGGCTGGGGCTCACCCCGCGCCCCACGATCACCGTCGACCACGAGCTGACCAGTCGCTGGCAGGCCACGCCCGTGGTCGCCGGCGAGCGGGGCGGCGGCTTCCAGATGTTCTGGCTCGAGCGCGTGGGCTGATCCTCGCGCGGGTTGCGTCCTCGCGTGGTCGGATCCTCAAGGCGCCCCCGATGGGGCTCGGTGCGCCTCGTCGCGCTGCTATCCTCTCCCGAGATCTCCCGGCCCCGTGATCCCGTGAAGGTAGCAGCGTGCTCCTCGGAACCGTCATCGTCCTCCACGTGATCCTGTCCGCCATCCTGATCATGTTCGTCCTCATGCATCGGGGCAGCGGCGGCGGCCTGTCCGACGTGTTCGGCGGCGGCGTCGCGGGCGGCGCACAGGGCTCGGCGGTGGTGGAGCGCAACCTCGATCGGCTCACGATCCTCACGGCGTTGGCCTTCGCTGTCACGAACGTCACGCTCGTCCTGCTGCTGTAGTCCGGTGCGGCGCCGTGGGGGGCAGATGACACGCCTGACGGCGCTGGTGGCCCTGCTCGCGGTCCTCGCCGCGTGCACCGGCGGGGACGACCCCGAGCCCCCGGAGCAGGCGGATCAGGTGGGCGCTGTCGACGAGCCCGCCGACGGCCGCTCGGGCGGGACGCTGCGCCTGGGGCTGTCGGTCGCGCCCACGACCATCGATCCCCGCTTCGTCGAGGACGCGGAGGGCGAGCTCGTGGTCGGCGCGGTCTTCGAGCCGCTGGTGCGTCTCGACCCGCAGCAGCGGGTGGTGCCCGGCGCCGCGGAGGAGTGGGAGACCGACGACGACGGGCAGACCTGGACCTTCCACCTGCGCGAGGCCACCTTCCACGACGGCACCGAGGTGCACGCCGAGGACGTCGCGCGCACGTTCCATCGCATCGCCGACGGCACCGCCGAGCCGCCCTCCTTCCTCGCCTACCTGCTCGAGCCCGTCGAGGGGATCGAGCAGGCGCAGGCCGACGGGGAGCCCCTGGCGGGGGTCGAGGTGGTGGACGAGCGCACCCTGCGCCTGCACCTCGACCGTCCCGAGCCCGGCTTCGTGCGCACGCTCGCCCACCCGTCCCTGGTGCCCGTCCCCAGGGCCGCCGAGGACGACCCGGAGGGCTTCGGCCGGCAACCTGTCGGCAACGGTCCCTTCAGCGTTGCCGAGCCGGTCGAGCCGGGCGGCTTCATCCGCCTCGCGCGGCACGAGGAGCATCGCGACGACCCGCGGCTGGACGCCGTGGTGCTGCAGGTCTACGCCGAGGACAGCGACCGCGAGCAGCAGTGGCAGGACCTGCTCGAGGAGCAGCTGCACGTCGCCGAGGTCCCGGTGGAGCGCATCGACGAGGCGGTGGACCGCTTCGGCCGGTCCGCCGACGGCTATCGGGGGCCGGGGCTGCTGGCCGGGATCACCTCGACCGTGTACCTGTACGGCTTCGATCTCACCGCCGAGCCCTATGACGACCCGGACGTCCGTCGCGCGGTGTCGCTCTCGATCGACCGCGAGCGCCTGGCCGACGAGGTGTTCGATGGTGCCCGGCGCGCCGCCGACGCCATCGTGCCGCCGCCGGTGCCCGGCTCGCAGCCGGGGGTGTGCGAGCACTGCCGGCACGACCCCGACGGGGCGCGAGCGCTACTCGAGGAGTCGGGCGCGGAGCTCGAGGAGCTGACGCTGACCTACAACCAGGGCGACACGCACACCGCGATCGCGGAGCGCATGGCGGCCGACATCGAGGACGCCCTCGACGTGCAGGTCGCGCTCGACGGCCTTGAGCTGCGCGGCTTCCTCGAGGCCGTGCGCGGCGGGGAGGCCTCGGTGTTCCGCCTCGGGCTCGACCCCCATGCGCCCGACCCCGGCGCCTATCTCCACCCTCTGCTGCACTCCTCCGCGATCGGGATCGAGAACCTCACCCGCTACGACGTCGAGGAGATCGACGACCTCCTCGACGAGGCCCGCCTGAGCGAGGACGAGGCGGCGGTCGAGCTGTGGCAGCAGGCCGAGCAGCGCGCGCTCGATGACGTCGCGGTCGTGCCCCTTCTCAACTACCGCCACAACCGCGTCGTCGCCGACGGCGTGCGCGACCTGTACTGGTCGCCCTTCGGGCGGCTCGACCTGGCGCGGGTATGGCTCGACGAGGACTCCTGACGGTCGCAGCCCTGGCCGCGGCGGCGCTGACGGCGACCGCCTGTCAGCCGGCCCTGGAGCCCGCGCCGCCCCGCGCGGCGTCCCCCGACCAGGTGTCGGTCGAGCGCCGGTCCGACCCCGATCCCGGGGGCGGCAGCGTCCGCGTCGCCGTCCCCGGCGAGCCGGCCGGCGGCCTGCCCATCGACGATCTCGACGTCGCGGGGAGGGACCTGCTGGCGCTCTGGGGCCTGCCGCTGCACCACACGGACGCCGACGGCCGGCGGGTGCCGGGTCTGGTGGCCGAGGAGCAGGTCTCGCGGGACGGTCGACGGGTCGTGCTGACGCTGCGGCCCGGCCGCTGGAGCGACGGCGAGCCGGTCACCGCCGATGACGTCGCCGCCACCGTGTCGGCCGTGCGGGAGATCGCCGGTGGCGAGCTCGCGTGGCTGAGCGGGGTCGACGTGGTCGACGAGGAGACCGTCGCGCTGGACCTCGAGGAGCCCACCCGCGCATGGCGGCGGCTGCTGGACGCGACCGGGGTGCTGCCCGCCCACCTGCTGGCCGGCACCGGCATCGAGGACCTCGAGGTGCCGCCCCCGGTGGTCGGTGGCCGCTTCGCGCCCGTGCGCGTCGACGCCGGGCTGCGCCGGGTGCTCGAGGCCCACCCGCACGGGCCGCTGGGCCCGCCCTCGCTGGACGGGATCGAGGTCGTCGTCGCGCCGCTGGCGGACACCGCCCTGGGGCTGCTCCTCGACGGTGACGTCGATGCCGTGATCGGTCACCTCGCGTCCCGGCCGCACCTGCGCCTCGACGCGGCCGAGACGCCGGAGCCGAGGTGGGACCCCGACGAGCTCCGGGTGGCGACGCCGGTCGGTGGCACCGAGGTCGCTCTGCGGTTCTCCCGCGAGGGCGCGATGGGCCAGGACGCGGCGCTGCGGCGCGCCCTGCGGGAGGTGGTCGACGTGCGCCACCAGGTCGAGGGCCTCGGCCTGGGCAGCCCCGCGCCGGGGCCGTGGGAACGGGGCGAGGATCCGGACCCGGCTCCCGAGGAGGCGGCCGCGCGGGTCGAGGGCCTCGACGCGGCGCTGACCGCCAGCAGCGAGCAGGATG
>SKLC01000327.1 GCA_007123425.1 Nitriliruptoraceae bacterium | reverse complement strand
GTCGATGGCGTCCAGCAGCCAGCGACCGGCCGGCTCGATCTCCAGCTCGACCTCGAGGTCGTCGGGGGCGGGCGCGTAGCGCGGCGGGGGCAGCTGCCGGGGCGCGGGATGGGAGCTGGCCTCGTCGAGGACCTCCAGCGACGCCACCCGGTCCAGACGGAAGGTGCGCCGGTCGTCCGCCTCGACGTCGTGGCCCTGCAGGTAGAAGACGCCGTCGCGCACGTGCAGCGCCCAGGGGTCGACCCGTCGCGGCTGGGGCCGCTCATCGCCGCGGCCCTGGTAGTCGAGCCGCACCCGCCGGCCCCCGGCGATGGCCTCGCGCGCCCGGCTCGTCCAGCTCGTGGCGGCGGGCTCGAGCACGTCCGCGGTGGTCGGCGGCAGCCCTGTGGCCTCGCGCACCTTGTCCACCGCCGAGCGCAGCGCCGGCAGCTGCTCGCCCATGACCTCCGCGACCGCGTCCACGGTCAGCACCAGCCGGATCGCCTCCCGGGGTGTGGGCCGCAGCGGGCGCTTGAGTTCGTCGGCCATGCGCACCACGATCCGGTCGCCGACGAGGTCCACCTCGAAGAGGTCGCCGCCGGCCAGGCCCGGCAGGCCGCAGAAGTCGAGGTGCGAGATGTCCCGGCGGATCGTCGACGTGTCGACACCGAAGGCCTCGGCGGTCTCCTCGAGATCGGCCCCGGGGCGCTCCAGCAGCCACGGCACCAGGGTCAGCATCCGTGCGACGTCCTCGGTGGCGCTCACTGGGCACCCTCCGCCGCGCGGAGCACACGGTCCAGCGAGGCTGCGACCTCCTCGCGCAGGTCCCGGGGCGCCAGGACCTCGACGTCCGGGCCGAAGCCCAGCAGCCACGAGCGGTCCCGCACGGGATCGAGCGCCTCCAGGCGGAGCACGGGCCGCTGACCGTGGGTGCGCCCGGTGTCAGCGGCGCCGCGCAGCTCGACCGCCCATCGCGCCGCGGGGTCGACCGCGAGCTCGACGGTCACGCCCTCCGCGTCCGGCCCGGCGACCGCGCTGGCGACGTCCAGCTCCGTCGGCGGCTCGAACGACCCCTCCTGGCCGGCCGGGCGGGGCCGACCCACGATCCGGTCGAGCCGGAAGGCACGCTGCGCAGCGCGGTCGTGGTCGTGGGCGACGAGGTACCAGGCGCTGCGCCGCTGCACGACGGCGTAGGGATCCACGTGGCGGGTCCCCGTCTGCCCGTTGGCGGTGCGGTAGGTGAACTGCAGCGGCATCCGGCGCACCACGGCCTCGGCGAGCTCGTCCACCGCGTCGGTGTCGAGGCTCACCCGGGTGTCGGCGGGCGCCTCGAGGTCGGCCGGGTCCGGGGCCCGGGCGGCGAGCTTCGCAAGGGCGAGCCGCTCGGGCACCCCGCCGGAGGCCTGGAGCGCCAGGGCGAGCGCCGCCACCTCCTCGGGGGTCAGGGCGACGTCGGGCATCTCGTAGGTGGAGCGGTCGACGATGTAGCCGACGTCGTCCTCGAAGGGGATCTCGCGCACCTCGACGGGGACCCCCATGCGCCGCAGGTCGTCCTTGTCGCGCTCGAACATGCGGCGCGCCGACTCGGCGTCGTCCTGGCGGTAGAAGGTGGTCCGACGCCGGATCTCGGCGAACGACATCGGCCGCCGCGCCTCGAGCAGCGCGATGGTGAGGTTGACCAGTCGCTCGACCTTGGGTGTCACCGGCGCTCCTGTCGCCCGTGGGCGCCGCCAGCCTAGTGACCGCGGTCGACCGCGCTTGGGCGCGGCGGGCTCAGCGGGGCACGTCGGGACGGCGCGGTATCTCCACCGTCCGGCGCGCCTGCTTCGTGTCGGCGCTCGCGCCGCGCGCCAGGCTGTAGATGATCAGCAGGCCGAGGATGAAGAACGGGAAGCCGAGCACCGTGATGATCTCCTGCAGGGCCTCGAGCCCGCCCGCCGCCAGCAGCGTGGCAGCCACGCCTCCCTCGGCGATCGCCCAGAACACGCGCTGGCGGGTCGGCGGGTTCTCGGACACGTCGCTGGAGCAGAGCATGTCGATCACGAACGAGGCGGAGTCCGACGAGGTGGTGAAGAAGATCACCACGATCAGCACCGCCACCATCGAGACCAGGCCCGCGGCCGGGAGGCTCTCGAGGAACATGAACAGCGAGGCCGGGACGTTGTCCGTGTCGGCGGTGATCGTCTCGCTCAGCTGACCGCCCTGGCGCAGGTCGAGATCGATCGCGGAGTAGCCGAAGGTCGTGAACCAGATGACGGTGAAGATCGTGGGCAGGAACAGCACGCCCAGGACGAACTCGCGGATGGTGCGGCCCTTGGAGATGCGGGCGATGAAGATGCCCACGAAGGGCGCCCACGTGATCGTCCAGGCCCAGTAGAACGTGGTCCAGGTGTTCTGCCAGCCGGTGTTGGCCAGCGCATCGGTCCAGAAGGCCAGCCGGGGCAGCTCCGTGAGGTAGTTCCCGGTGGACTCCACCATCGCCCGCAGCAGCAGCAGGGTGGGCCCGGTCGCCAGCACGAACACCAGCAGCCCGACCGCCATCGTGATGTTGGCGTTGGACAGCCGCCGGATCCCCTTGTCGAGGCCCAGCGCGACCGAGACGACCGCGATCGCCGTGATGCCCGCGATCAGCGCCACCTGCACCGACAGCTGCTCGCCGACCCCGGTGAGGTAGCTCAGCCCGCCGTTGATCTGCAGCGTCCCGAGCCCCAGCGAGGTCGCCACCCCGAACAGCGTGCCCAGCACCGCGACGATGTCGATCGCGTGGCCGATGCGGCCGTGGATGCGCTCGCCCAGCAGCGGGTAGAGCACGCTGGAGACGCGCATGGGCAGCCCGCGGCGGTAGGCGAAGAAGGCGAAGCCCAGCGCCGGCAGCGCGAAGATCGACCACGTGTGCAGCCCGAAGTGGTACAGGGTGAAGTTCATGGCCTGCTCGGCGGCGGCGCCCGAGCGCGGCTCGACGTCACCCAGCGGCGGCGGCTCGGCGAAGTGGGAGATGGGCTCCGCCACGCCCCAGAACATCAGGATGGTGCCGATGCCGGCCGCGAAGAGCATCCCGAACCAGGCCAGGTTGCTGTACTCGGGCCGGTCGTCGTCGGCGCCGAGCCGCAGGCGGCCGTGGCGGCTGATGGCGATCCAGAGCAGGAAGACCAGGAACGAGGTGACGCCCAGCACGTAGAACCAGCCGGTGGTGGACAGCACACGCTGGCTCAGGACGGTGAAGACCTCGGCGACCCGCTCGGTGAACGCCACGGTGACGGCGATGAACGCCAGGGCGAGGATCGACGACGTGTAGAAGATGACCGGGTTCGTCTCGAGCCCGAGCCGGCGTGAGAGTCCCTCGAAGATGCTCCCGCCCTTTCCTCCCGCCCGCGATGTGCGTCGCGGACGGTCAGCTGGCCCGACCGCGGCGTCGCGCCGGGCCTGGGTGCGGGCGAACCGTAACAGTGGCCCACGGCCCGGACCGGGGCATCGGCCGTCCGATGGACGGGGCCGGCGCGCGGCCCTTCTCGACGTGGCACGCGGCGGCGCCGGACGTGGCGCGCGGCCCTACATGGAGGCGATGAGCTTGTCCACCCGCTCGTCCTCGTAGCGGAAGGGGTCCTTGCACAGCACGGTGCGCTGGGCCTGGTCGTTGAGCTTGAGGTGGACCCAGTCGACGGTGTAGTCGCGGCGGCGTGCCTTCGCGCGGGTGATGAAGCGGCCCCGCAACGCGGCCCGGGTCGTCTCGGGCGGGTGCTCGGTGGCGTGCTCGATCTCGGCGTCGTCGAGGAGCTGCTGCACGCGCCCCTGCCGTGCGAGCAGGTGGTAGAGCCCCCGGTCGCGCACCACGTCGTGGTAGGACAGGTCGAGCATCTGCACCCGTGGATCGCCGAGCGGCAGGTCGTGCCGGGCGCGGTACCGCTCGATGAGCTGCAGCTTGGTCACCCAGTCCAGCTGCCGGTCCAGCGCCATCGGATCGCTGACCAGGTGCTCGAGCACGTGGCGCCACTCGGCCACGACCCGCTTGGCCTCCTCGTCTCCCGGATGGCTGGAGGCGACGAAGCGCTCGACGCGCTCCAGATAGGCCTGCTGGATCTCCAGCGCGCTCATCTCCCGACCCGAGGCGAGGCGGATGCGACGGGTGCCGGTGATGTCGTGGCTGATCTCCCGGATGGCGCGGATGGGGTTGTCCAGCGACAGGTCGCGCATCACCGCCCGCTCCTCGAGCATCCGCAGCACGAGGTCGCAGGTGGCCACCTTCAGCCACGAGGTGTACTCGGACATGTTGGAGTCGCCCACGATCACGTGCAGGCGCCGGAAGCGCTCCGCGTCGGCGTGCGGCTCATCGCGCGTGTTGATGATCGGCCGCGACCGGGTGGTCGCCGAGGAGACGCCCTCCCAGATGTGCTCAGCGCGCTGGGCGAGGCTGAACACCGCGCCCCGCGGGGTCTGCAGCACCTTGCCGGCGCCCGCGAACACCTGCCGGGTCACCAGGAAGGGGATCAGCGCCTCCGCCAGCCGCTGGAACTCCCCCACCCGGGCGACGAGGTAGTTCTCGTGCGAGCCGTAGGAGTTGCCGGCCGAGTCGGTGTTGTTCTTGAACAGCGAGATCCGCCCGTCGATGCCCTCCTCGGCCAGCCGCTGCTCGGCGGAGAGCACCAGGCGCTCCACGATACGCTCCCCCGCCTTGTCGTGGACGATGACCTGGCGGGGCGAGTCGCACTCGGGCGTGGCGTACTCGGGGTGGGAGCCAACGTCGAGGTAGAGCCGGGCCCCGTTCTCCAGGAAGACGTTCGACGAGCGCCCCCACGACACCACCCGGCGGAAGAGGTAGCGGGCCACCTCGTCCGGGCTCAGCCGGCGCTGGCCGTCCACCGTGCAGGTGACCCCGTACTCGTTCTCGATGCCGAAGATCCTGCGCCGCACCCTCGTCTCCCGGTCTCGGGCCGCCCCTCGACGGCCGGACCCCAGGATGCCCTACCGCCACGGCCGGCGCCGGGAAGGTGAGCGCGGCGCGACGTCGTCCGAGACGCTCAGCGCCCCAGCGCGCGGGTGAGCGCCTCGTCACGCAGCCGGAAGAAGCGCCGGCGCGGCCGCGCGGCGTCGAGGCCCGCGACCTCCAGGGTGGCCTCGGGGATGTCGCGGCCGGCGACCTCGCTGAGCGCCTCCACGCTGACCCGCACGGCCGCATCACGGTCCAGGCCCGGCTCCCAGCGCTGCTCGAGCGCGCCCATGAGGGCCTCGGCCTCCCCGCCGATGGCCACGAACCGGTGCTCGTCGACGATCGAGCCGTCGTAGAGGATGTGGTAGAGCTCGAGGCCCGGGTCGCCGTCCTCGGGCTGCTCGGAGACCTCGGCGATCAGCAGCTCCACCTCGTACGGCTTGGACTCCCCCATGAAGATCGCGCCCAGCGCCTGTGAGTAGGCGTTGGCCAGGGGCTTGACGGTCACGTCGCTGCGGTCGTACTGGTAGCCCTTGACGTCGGCCAGCCGGATGCCGGCCACCCGCATCGACTCGAACTCGTTGTAGCGGCCCACCGCGGCGAAGCCGATGCGGTCGTAGATCTCCGAGGTCTTGTACAGCGACCGCGAGGGGTTCTCGCCCGCGAAGATGACGCCGCCGGCGAACTCCACCGCCACCAGCGCACGGCCCCGGGCGATGCCCTTGCGGGCGTACTCCGCCCGGTCCTTCATCATCTGTTCGGGGGCGACGTAGTACGGCGTGGCCACGGGGGCTCCTTGTCGCGGCTGGGGGTGCTCTGGGCGGGTGGCGGGGCTGGTGCGAGGACGTTGCCGGAACCGATCCGGCCCGGGTCGGGCCGGACCCGGCGCCGAGGTCAGCGACGGCGCGGGTCGATGACCTCCTCGAGCATCTCGGCCACCGCCGTGTCCTCCAGCTCGCGGTAGCCATCGGCGTCCATGATGGCAACGATCGGGTAGATGCGGCGGATGAGGTCCGGCCCCCCGGTCGCGGCGTCCTCCTCGGCGGCGTCGAACAGGGCCTCGAGCGCGTTGTGTGCGGCCTGCTCCACGGTGGCCCCGCGATCGTGGAGGCGCTTGAGCGTGGTCCGGGCGGCCAGCGAGCCGCTGCCCGAGGCCGCATGCTCAGTCGCCCGGTAGCGCCCACCCACGGGGTCGTACTCGTAGATCCGGCCCGTGAGGTCACGTGGGTCGACGCCGGCGAACAGCGGCACCACCACCAGGCCCTGCAGCGCGAGCCCGAGGTTGGCACGGACCATGTGGCCGAGCTTGTTCGACTTGCCCTCGAGCGACAGCGGCTCGCCCTCGACCTTCTCGTAGTGCTCGAGCTCGGTGGCGAACACCCGCGCGAGCTCCATGGCCGGTCCGGCCGCGCCCGAGATCGCGATCGCCGACCAGTCGTCGGCCGGGAAGACCTTGCGGATGTCGCCCCGGGAGATCTGGTGCCCGGCGGTGGCCCTGCGGTCGCCCGCCACGACCACGCCGTCCCGGGCCGTGATGGCCAGCACGGTCGTGCCCTCGACGAGCTCGTCGCGCAGGCGCGCAGGCAGCTCGCCGGTGCGCAGCAGCTCGGGCACGGCGTCGGGGGCCTGCCGACGCAGCACCTCGAAGAACGAGCTGCCCTGGGCGTCGAAGGCCTGGGGCAGCCCGGCCAGCGGATCATCGTGGCGTCGTGTCACGGACGCCTCCCTCCTCGACTCGGCGGGGCGCCTCGGGTCCGCGATCCTATGCCCCCGTCACCCTCGGCGCGTACGCAGCCCGCAGGCCCGTCCGACCGGGCCGGCGGCAGGAGGATCACCACGGCACCCGCGGCCCGCCCTCCGGCAGCTCGCCCGGAAGGTGACGCTCGCCCGGGTCGGTCTCGACGTAGGCCCCCGCCTGCCCGTTGAAGGTCGAGGTCGCCCCGGGGTCCCAGTAGATCTCGCGGAAGTCCTCCGGCGCGCTGAAGTTGTCGGGGCCGAACCCCCAGGTGCCCATCGGCCCCGTGCCACCGGGGTAGTCGAACATGCCCTGCTGGAAGGTCTCGGGGGTCAGATCCGGACCCGCGCCCTGGATGCCGATGGCCAGCAGGTACAGCGAGGCGTACATCGACCCCACGGCGAAGGCCGGCTCGTCGTCGCGCACCTGCTTGTAGGCGTTGTAGGCCAGCGTCGACTCCATCGGCTGCGCCGACGCGTTGTAGCTGATACCGAAGGCACGGGCCCACTGCTCCTGGTTCATCAGCTGCCCCACCACGTCCTGGTCGGTGAAGCCGCTGCCGGTGACGATCCACTCCGGGTGATAGCTCTGCTCCTGTGCCCGGGCGGTGAGGAACACCGGCAGGACCGGGTCGCACGAGCAGGTCACGGTGGTGATCCCCTCGCTCTGCAGGCGCGCGACGATGTTGGCGGCCTGGTTGGACATCGTGGAGATGTCGAGCGAGTAGCTCAGCGCCATCGGGGGCTCGAAGCCCGCATCACGGGCCGACTGCTCCGCGGCGGCCAGACACTCCTGGTAGACCGCGTTCTCGGGCACGACGGTCGCCATGTTGCGCGGCTGGCCCTGCAGGTCGCCGCCGGCGTGGGCCGCGTCCTCGCCCCGCAGCCGGACGTTGCCGAACTCCGAGGAGCTGCGGGCGATGGTGGAGCAGTCGGTGGCCGCGCTCCAGGCGTAGGGAGCCCGCTCGGCCATCCACTCGGAGGACAGATGGGGCGCGCCGATCGCGATCACGCCCTCGCGGGCCAGGCCGTCCCCGAAGGGCTCGGTCGTGGCATTGATCTCGGCGAACGCCTCGATGTCACCGGCGACGGTGAGCGCGTCGGCCTGCGCCTGGGCCTGCCCGCCGCCCAGCGACTCCTCCATCGTGTCGCCCGTGCCGTCGAAGAACTCCACCCGCAGCGTGCGGCCGTAGAGCTCGAAGCGCTCGTTGACGTAGTCGACCAGCCCCTCGATCGTGCGGCGCACGTCCTGCTGCGAGTCGGCGATCGCCCCGTCGCCCATCTCGGCCAGCGCGTCCTGGAAGCCGGCCGTGTCGGGCGTCCGGGCCGAGATGACGATCTCGTCCGACGTCACGCCCCGCGCGGTGGCGCCGCCGTTGTCGCCGTCGAAGGCCACGCACGGTGGCGAGTAGGGGTCGCCGGGGATCTGCAGCTCGCGATCGTCACACGCCGACACGCCGCCCGCCGTGGCCCCGCCCGATGCCTCGGGCTGCTCGTCCTCCTCGGGCGTGTCGCCTTCCTGATCGGAGGACGGCGCCGTCGACTCCGGGGCCGTCACCGCGGGCCCCTCAACGTCGGCCGCCGAGTCGTGCTCGTCGGTCTCCGGCGACGCCGGGGCCGACCCCGGGTCGTCGCCTGCGCGAACGTCGGCGGGGTCCGACGCCACCCCGGCGGCCGCGCTCGTCGTGGGGGCGACCGTGGGTGCCATGGCCGCCATGAGCGCGAAGAAGACCAGGAAGGCGAGCAGCGGCCCGTAGCCGCGCAGCAGCAGCCGTGTCCCATGCGCGCGAGCGCGTTCCATGCGAGATCGAACCTCCACCGGGCCTGCGGCCGACGTGACGCCTCTGCTCGATGCTGCCGGACGCGCCCGGCGCCGGCCCACTACTTCGGCGCCCCCAGTACTCTTCGATCTCCGCAGCGAGACTCCCCGCCTCGGGGCCGCCCACGGCTCGAAACGAGCGATCAGCGCACACTGCCGAACGTCCCGCCCGCACCGGGCCATGCGGCGGACGGATCGGTGGCCTGTGCCCGTGGTGGCCGGACGACCATCCCGGCATGCTGCGCACGACAGCACGACAGCACGGCGCTCACCTACGGTCCCCCGACCGCCCGCCAGGAGCCATCATGACCCGCCGAGGCCACCTCCGGCTCGTGCCCGCCACGCCCCACGCCCGCGCCTCCGAGCGTGACGTGGCCATGGCGAACCACCCGGCAGGCACGAGAGCACGGCTGGTCACGCGGGGGCATCAGCCGGTCGGCGCCGGAGCCCACCGGCGGCCGGCCACGGCGAGCCAGTGGGGTGGCGAGGTGGACGGCACCGCGCGCCTCGCGGCGATGGCGCGGCATCCCGCGGGTCGCGCGACGTCGTAGCGCGCGGCTGCACACCACCCTTGCCCATCGGCATCGCGCGAGCAGGGCGAGCCCTGCCCGCCTGCTACTGGCCGCCCTTCTGGACGTAGTTGCGGACGAACTCCTCGGCGTTCGACTCCAGGACGTCATCGATCTCGTCCATGAGCTCGTCCACGTCGTCGAGCAGCTCCCGCTCGTCGGTGCCGTCCTGCGCCTCGACCTGCTCCTCGGGCTCCTCTCGCGAGGACCCGCTCTTGCGCGTCTGTCCGCCCTCGCTCACCTGGGGCTCCTCACCTCGTCGGGCTCCGAGAGATCACTGTATCGCCGGCCCGGTCCGCGGGCCGATGATCCAAAGGGCGCGTCACTCCGCATCGCCGTCCACGGTGAAGACCGCGGCAGGGCGCTGGGCGCTGGCGAACTCGTCGCCGGGGATGTCGATCTCGAGCCGGAGCCGGTACCACGCGGGCTCGAGGTCGTCGGTGTCGACGTGCGCGATCGCCTCGTCGTCGCCGTTCCCGGACGCCTCGGTCACCACGGAGGGGTCGATCGCCGTCCACTGGTGGCCGCGCCAGGCGGCCAGCTCCGCCTCGATCGCTCCCGAGGGCTGCGCGAGATGGTGGTCCTCGTCGCCGCGCGGCTCGGTCGGTGGGCCCAGGTCGATGTGGGCGGCGACAGGCTGCCCCGACGGCACCGTCTGCGGGTCCAGGCGCAGATCGTGGTCGGCGTGGGCTGCGAGCGCGGGCGGCTCGTCGAGCGGTGTGACCGAGTACGCGCTGGCCCCGTCGTGGTAGCCCCCGAGCCGCACGTCGAAGGGCCCGCCCTCGAGCGATGCCCGGTCCACCGCCAGGACCTGGACGCGCGGCGCGGGCCCGCCCCGGCAGGGCTCGTCGTGGTCCCGGGCCCGAAGCACCTCGATCTCGAGGTGGCGGTCCAGCGCCTGCACGTCCTCCTCGTCGGGCGGGACGGGCACGGCCGGCTCCGCATGCATCGCGACGTCGGTGATGTCGCGAGGGCAGTCCTCGTGTCCGGGCGTGTCGACCAGCAGCGCCAGGCGCGCCTCGAGGTCGAGGTCGGGCGGGTCGCCCTCGAGGCCGAACCGGGTCCAGCCCTCCTGCAGCGATGCCGGGTCGGTGGCCAGCCACATCGGCGACACCAGCGCCTCGGCGGGCGGGGTCACCGGCTGCTCGTCGACCCGCTCCCAGCCCCTCGCGTCCGACTCGTCCGCGCCCTGATCGCAGGCAGCGACGAGCGCGGCGGTCGCGACCAGGACCGCCCCTGTTCGCCGGCCGGGCCGCTCACCCACCCGTGAGCTCCGCGAGCAGCTCCTCGGCGCTGGTCACCTCGTCGAGGAGTCGGCCGACGTGGGCGCGGGTGCCGCGCCCGGGCTCCATCATGGGCACGCGCTGCAACGCGTCCCCGCCGGTGTCGAAGATCAGCGAGTCCCAGCCAGCCGCCACGATCTGACCCCGGAAGCGGCGCAGGCACTCGCCGCGGAACCACGCCCGCGTGTCCTCGGGCGGATGGTCGACCGCATGGGCGATCTCGGACTCGGCGACCAGCCGCTCGACACGTCCTCGCTCCGCGAGCCGCTGGTAGAGGCCCTTGTCGGCGCGCACGTCGTGGTACTGCAGGTCGACCATCTTGAGCCGGTCGTGGTGCCAGTCGAGGCCGTGACGCTGCCGATACCCCTCGAGCAGGTCGAGCTTGGTCGCCCAGTCCACCTGGCCCGCGAGCTCGCGCGGATCCGCTTCGGCCGTGGTCAGCAGCGCCTCCCAGCGGGCGAGCACATCCGCGGTGACCGGGTCCAGGTCGCGGTCCTTGAGGTAGCGCTTGGCCGCCTCGAGGTAGAAGCCCTGGATCTCCAGGGCGGTCATGCGCCGCCCGTCCTCGAGCAGCAGCGGCACCGAGCAGTCGAGGTCGTGGCTGACCGTGTGGAACGCCTCGACCGGCCGGGCGAGCGTGGGCACCTCGTCGAGGGCCTCGTCCTCGATGAGGTCGAGCACGATCATCATCGTGCCGACCTTGGCGAAGGTGGCGACCTCGCAGAGATTGGCGTCGCCGTTGATCACGTGCAGGCGGCGGTAGTGCTCCGGATCGGCGTGGGGCTCGTCCCGGGTGTTCATCAGCGGCCGCTTGAGCGTGGTCTCCAGGCCGATCTCGACCTCGAAGAAGTCCGCCCGCTGGGTGAGCTGGTAGTCGACCCGGTCGTCGATCTCGCTGCCGATGCGCCCGGCGCCGGTGTAGATCGGACGGGTGACGAAGAACGGCAGCAGCTGCCGGGTCAGGCGGCCGAACGGCACCGAGCGCGGCACCAGGTAGTTCTCGTGGGTGCCGTAGGCCGCGCCCTTGCCGTCGGTGTTGTTCTTGTGGATCAGCACCCGGCTGCCCTCGGGCAGGGTGGCCTCCGCGCGGCGGGCCGCGTCGGCCAGGATGCGCTCACCCGCCTTGTCCCAGATCACCAGGTCGCGTGCATTGGAGCACTCCGGGCTGGAGTACTCGGGGTGGGCATGGTCGACGTAGAAGCGCGCGCCGTTGGTCAGCACCGTGTTGGCCAGGCCCAGCTCGTCGTCGCTCGGCGGCTCGTGCGCGTCGGGCACGTCGTAGCCCCGCGCGTCGCGCAGCGGATGCTCCTCGGTGTGGTCCCAGCGGATGTCGTCGGGGACGCGGTAGGCGCCCACCACCATCGAGGAGGCAAGCACGGGGTTGACCTCGGTGGGCCCCGTCACGGCGATGCCGAACTCGGTCTCGGTGCCGACGAACTTGGGTGTGCTCACGTGGCGTGCCTCGCAGCCGCCGCCCGGGGCGGGCGCACCCTCACAGGTACTGCCCCGCGCTGACGTTCTCGATCGAGCGACCGGGCTGGCTCTGCTCCCCGCTGATCAGCGTGCGCACGTAGACGATGCGCTCGCCCTTCTTGCCGGAGATGCGCGCCCAGTCGTCCGGGTTGGTGGTGTTGGGCAGGTCCTCGTTCTCGCGGAACTCGTCGCGGATCGCCCGACGCAGGTCGTCGGTGATCAGGCCCTTGCCGCCGTCGTCGATGTAGCGCTTGATCGCGAGCTTCTTCGCCCGCGCGACGACGTTCTCGATCATCGCCCCGGAGTTGAAGTCCCGGAAGTACAGGATCTCCTTCTCGCCGTTGGCGTAGGTGACCTCGAGGAACTCGTTGTCCGGCTCGGTGGCATACATCTTGGCCACGGTCGCGTCGATCATCGCGTCGATGGCGGCCGTGGCGTCGCCGCCGTGGCTGGCGAGCTCGTCGGGGTGCAGCGGGAGCTTGTCGTGCAGATAGATCCTGAAGATCTCCCGGGCCGCGTCCTCGTCGGGCCGGTCCACCTTGATCTTCACGTCCAGGCGGCCCGGCCGCAGGATCGCCGGGTCGATCATGTCCTCGCGGTTGGAGGCGCCGATGACCACGACGTCCTTGAGCGACTCCACCCCGTCGATCTCGGCCAGCAGCTGCGGCACGATCGTGGTCTCCACGTCCGAGGACACCCCCGAGCCGCGGGTGCGGAACAGCGACTCCATCTCGTCGAAGAAGACGATGACGGGGAAGCCCTCCGCGGACTTCTCGCGCGCACGCTGGAAGATCAGCCGGATCTGGCGCTCGGTCTCGCCGACGTACTTGTTGAGCAGCTCGGGGCCCTTGACGTTGAGGAAGTAGCTCCTGACCTCGGTCTGGCCGGTGCGCTCGGCGACCCGCTGAGCCAGGGAGTTGGCCACGGCCTTGGCGATCATCGTCTTGCCGCAGCCCGGCGGGCCGTAGAGCAGGATGCCCTTGGGCGCGCGCAGCTCGTGCTCGATGAACAGCTCCGCGTGGAGGTAGGGCAGCTCGACCGCGTCGCGGATCGCCTCGACCTGGTCGCCCAGCCCACCGATCTGCTCGTAGGTGATGTCGGGCACCTGCTCGAGGATGAGCTGCTCGACCTCGGCCTTGGGGATGCGCTCCACGGCGCTGTTGGACCGCGCGTCGACCAGCACCGAGTCCCCGGCCTTCAGCGGCAGCTCGCGCAGCGGGTGGGCGAGGTGCACGACACGCTCGTCGTCGGTGCTGCCGATCACCAGCAGCCGGCCGTCGTCGAGGCGCTCGGAGATCGTCATGATCTCCCCACGGTCCTCGTACTCGCGGGTGGCGACGACGTTCATGGCCTCGTTGAGCAGCACCTCCTGGCCCCGGTGCAGCTCGTCACCCTCGACCTCGGGGCCCAGCTGCACCTCCATCTTGCGGCCGGAGGCCATCACCACCGCGGTGCCCTCGTCCTCGCCCGGCGCGAGGAAGGTGCCGTAGCTCTGCGGCGGGCTCGAGAGCCGCTCCACCTCCTCGCGGAGCGCGGCCAGCTGCTCCCGTGCCTGCCGCAGCGTGTCGGCCAGCTTCATGTTCTGGGTCTGCGAGGACTGCAGCTGCCCCTTGGTCTCCAGCAGCCGCTCCTCGAGGACGCGGATGCGCGTGGGCGCGCTCTCGAGGCGGCGCCGGAGCAGCTCCACCTCCTCACGCAGGTACTTCGCCTCCGCGGCGAGCGCGTCGGGGTCCTCGGGCAGCGGCGGGTCGGGCTCGCGGCCGGCCCCCGGCGCGGACGCCTCGGGTCGCGGCTCGTCCTGGGGATGCTCCTGCGGACCGTCCACCTGTGTCCTCTCCTGCCGCCGTGGTCGGCGTGGCCCGGCGGGCCATCTCCTCCCACCGGCGCCGCGCCGGCGAGTGTACGAGAGCCGGCCCGCGGTGGAGCGCTACCTCGAGCCCCGTCGCGGGATCCGCGCGACTCGTCTCCCGATCGGACAGGGCCAGACGGGTGCTGTCTCGCCCGCCAACCCACATACTCGTCGGGCCTCGTCAAGACGTGTCCGTCGGCCCCACCACGGGTGTTTCGAGGCGCTCGCGCACGCTGACCGGACCGGGGACACACGTGGACGCACGACTTCTGCCCGTGGGCACCGTCGCGGCAGCGCTGGCCGGAGCCGCGCTCGCCGTCGTCCTCGTCGGTGGCCCCATGTGGCTGCTGATACCCGGTCTGCTCGGCGCCACCCTGCCCGCCGCATTCAGCAGGGCCCGCCACCGGCGCCTGGGACGCCCCGGCACGATCGCCCGGCCGCAGGCGCCCGTCGACGCGGGCTGATCGCGGCGT
>SKLC01000045.1 GCA_007123425.1 Nitriliruptoraceae bacterium | reverse complement strand
CCGGCGGCGCCCCCGCCGAACGCCGAGCCGAAGAAGGCATCGATCACGTCGCCGATGCCCCCGAAGCCGCCGAAGGGATCGCCCCCGCCCCGGGTCCCGGGGGTGCCGTCGTCGCCGAAGCGGTCGTAGCGCATGCGCTGCTCGGGATCGGAGAGCACCTGGTAGGCGTGGGTGACGGCCTTGAAGGTCTCCTCGTCGCCGCCGGCGTCGGGGTGGTGCTCCCGGGCCTTGCGCCGGTAGGCGCGCTTGATGTCGTCCGCGGAGGCATCCGGGCGGACGTCGAGGAGGTCGTAGAGGTCGGACACGGTGGACTCGTGGGGTCTCGGTGACATGCCTGGTCGTCGCTCCCGCTAGCTGGAGAGGTCGGTCAGGGTCTCTTGCAGCTGGTCGGCCACGGCGCGCACGGCCGTCAGCACGCGCGCGTAGTCCATGCGCGTGGGGCCGAGCACGCCCAGCGAGCCGGCGGTGACCAGCTGGTAGCGCTGGGCCACCAGCGAGGTGGCGTGCAGGTCCTCGACCTGATTCTCGTTGCCGATGCGCACGACCGCGTCGTCGTCGGCGGTGGCGTCGGCCAGCAGGCGTGCCAGGGTGGCACGCTCCTCGAGGAGCTGCAGGACCCGGGAGAGCTGGTCGCGCTCGAAGGTCTCCTCGCCGACCAGCGCCGCCTGGCCGCCGACGAAGACGTGGTGGAGGCCGTCGTCGGCCAGCCCGCCGGCGGTGGCGTCGCGCACCGCGACGAGCACCTCGCGCAGATCCGCGGGCGCGCCCTCGACGAGCTCGCCGAGCACGGTGTGGACCTCGCCCAGCCGGTGGCCGCGGACGTGCTCGCCCAGCACCACCCGCACCCGGTCGAGGTCGGCCTCGGTGGTGGCGGCGGGCAGCTCCACCAGGCGCTTGTCGACCCGGCCGGTGTCGGCGACGAGCAGCAGCAGCGCGGACCCGGGCGTGAGCGAGACGAGCTCCACGAGCTTCAGGCGGGCGGCGTCGATGGCCGGGGCGATCACCAGCGACACCAGGCGGGTGAGCTGGCTGAGCACGGAGGAGGTCTTGGCCAGCAGGTCCTCGACGTCGTGGGCGGAGCCCAGCAGCTCCTCGACCAGCTCGCGGCGCGGGTCGTCGAGCGGCGCGCCGGTGCGCAGGTCGTCGACGAAGCGTCGGTAGCCGCGATCGGTGGGCACCCGGCCCGCGGAGGTGTGGGGCTGCTCGATCAGCCCCAGCTCCTCGAGCGCACCCATCTCGTTGCGGACGGTGGCCGGAGAGACGTCGAGGCCCGCCGCCTCGACGACGCGCTTGGACCCGACCGGCTCGCCGTGGGCGATGTACTCGGTGACGATCGCCCGCAGCACGACCAGCTTGCGGTCGTCGAGCGGCGCGGTCGGCTCCTCGGCCACGACATCGGCCTCGCCCGGGCCGCTCGGGACCCGGACGGTCAGCTGCAGCGGCTGGTCTTCGCTGGCGGTCACGAGCTCACCTCCCTCGACCCGTTGCAGGGCACGGCGCTGGCCGCCGGGGGCTCGCCGGCGGCCATCCTGCGACATCCAGCGTGGAATGATACCGGCCTGGCACTCGTCGAGCCTGACTGCCAGCGCACGCGAGGCCGTGCGGCGGCGCGCCGGGGGCGCGCGGGCTCGGTCGGGTGTCAGGATGCCGGCAGCGTGAGCCAGATCCGGCTCCCGCCGCCGGGGGCGTCCTCCGCGCCGATGCGGCCGTCGTGGCGCTCGACGATGCGGCGGCAGGTCGCCAGCCCCAGGCCGCTGCCGTCGCTGCCGGGGCGCTGGTGGAACAGCTCGAACACCCTGCTGCGGTCCGGGGCGGGGATCCCCGGACCGTTGTCATCGAAGAGCACCCTGACCATGCCGGGCTCGGCCGCCTCGCCGTGCACGCGCAGCCGGGAGGCACCGTGACGGGCCGCGTTCTCCAGCAGGTTCTGCAGCAGCACCCGCAGGGCGCTGGGGTCAGCCCGCAGTGGCGGGCAGGGGCCGACCGCGACGTCGAGTCCGTCCAGGGTCGAGCCGAGCCCGTCGACCACGCGGTCGAGCACGTCGGCCAGAGCGAGCTCCTCGGCCTCGAGGGGCATCCCCGACATCGCCGCGATCCGCAGCAGGCCGTCCACCTGGTGGGCCAGGCGGCGCAGGAGCCCCTGGACCCGCTCGAGGACCTCCTGGCCCTGGGGAGCGAGGTCGCCGGCGAAGCGCACGGCCACCAGCTCGAGCCCGCTGATCGCCGTGACCAGGGGCGACTTGAGGTCGTGGGCGGCGATCGCGGCGAAGTCGGTGAGGGCCTCGTTGGACCGTTGCAGGTCGTCGAGGGTGAGCACGAGGTCGCGCTCGGCCGCCTTGCGGGCGGTCACGTCCTGGATCTGTGCGAGGTAGTAGCGGGGGGCGCCGGTCTGGTCGCGCAGCGCGGCCCCGGACAGCAGCACCCACACGGTCGAGCCGTCGGCGTGGTAGTAGCGCTTCTCGAGGTCGTAGCGCTCGATCTCCCCGGCGGCCAACCGGCGCACCAGCCCCAGGTCCGCGTCGAGGTCCTCGGGATGGGTGATGTCCTGGAAGGTCAGGGTGGTCAGCACCTCGCGGGGCCGCCCCACGAGCCGGCACAGGGCGTCGTTGACCTCGACGAACGAGCCGTCGAGGCCCACGATTGCCATCCCGATGGCCGACTGGGTCATCGACAGCCGGAAGCGCTCCTCCGATTCCCGCAAGCGGCGCTCGTCGGCCAGCCCGTCGGTGACGTCGCGTGTGACGCAGTACACGCGTGCGTCCATCCCCGACCGCGCGTTCCAGTGCAGCACCCGGTAGTCGCCCCGCAGGGTGCGGTAGCGGTTCTCGAAGGCCTCCACGTGGAAGCCCGGGGTGGCCAGGCGCTGGAGGACCGCCGACGTCGGCTCGACGTCGTCCGGGTGGACCAGCTCGAGCGCGTTGGTGCGGACCAGCTGCTGCTGCGACCAGCCCAGCGCGCGCGTCCAGGCGGGGTTGACGTGCAGGAACGTCCCGTCCGACGCCGCGATGCACAGCAGGTCGGTCGACAGCTCCCAGAACGTCGCGAGCCCTGCGCGATCGGGCGGCCCGCCCGCCGCGCCCTCCCCGTCCCGCGCGGAGCCCGAGGGCCCGGGCGCCTCGTCGGGCCCGTCGGCGGCCGGACGGTGGTGGAGACCCATGGTGGCTTCCGTTCGTGGGCAGGGACGGCGGGAGCGGGAACACCGTTGCTTCGACAGCGTGCTCCGGCGCGGATGAGCCCACCAGGGGCCGGGTACCCGCATTTCGCGGGACCCCCCGGGGGCCGTGCAGGGAGCCGCGGGGCCGGGGAGCGCAGCCCTCGGCGCCGGCGGCTGCTGTCCCGACGGCCGGGCCCGGCTGGCCCCGGTGCCCTAGGGTGAAAGCCTCCAGAACCACCCCAGGAGGCAGTTGCCGTGGCCGATCCAGGGCGAGCCGACGTCGCGCCACCAGCCGTCGGACCAGAGAGCGTCGACCCCCGCCCCACCGCGGATGTCCTGCGCTCGCTGGCGGAGAACAGCCAGGCGCTGGTGCGCAAGGAGCTCGAGCTGGCCAAGCTCGAGGTCACCGAGATCCTCGTCGCGCGCGCGATCGCGCTCGGGGCCGCGCTGGTGGGTGCGATCATCTCGCTGTTCGTGCTCGGCTTCGCCGGCGTCACCGGGGCCAAGGCGCTCGAGCTCGTCCTCCCCGCCTGGGCCGCGTGGCTGATCGTGACCGGCGTGTACGCGCTGATCACCATCACGGCCCTGCTCATCGCGATGCGCAAGGCGACCAACCCGCCGAACATGCCGGAGCGGACGAAGGCGGACGTGGAGCAGACGGTCGAGTGGCTGAAGGGACAGGTGCAGCGGTGAGCGAGGAGCAGACGGACCCCCAGGCCGCGAAGAACGCCGACGAGGCCGCCCAGCAGGCGCGCGCGATCCGCGGGCGCATCGATCAGGACCTGCGCGCACTCGAGGCGCGGATGCCGCCGCCCGAGACCCTGCAGGCACAGGCCAAGACCTACGGAGGGGCCGCCGCGGCCGGCATCGCCACGCTCGGCGCCGGCGCGCTCGT
>SKLC01000112.1 GCA_007123425.1 Nitriliruptoraceae bacterium | reverse complement strand
TGCGCCAGGGCCCGGGCGTCGGCCAGCGCCTGCCCGGGCGGGGCCACCTGGGTCGCCAGGCCGATGCGCTGCGCCTCCTCGGCGCCCACGGCCCGGCCGGTGAGCACGAGGTCCAGGGCGCGGCCCTCGCCCACGATCCGCGGCAGGCGGGCCGTGCCTCCGTCGATCAGGGGCACGCCCCACCGACGGCAGAAGACGCCGAGCACCGCGTCGTGAGCCACGACCCGCAGGTCGGCCCACAGCGCCAGCTCCAGCCCCCCGGCCACCGCGTGCCCCTCGATCGCCGCGATCACGGGCTTGGTGGTGGCGGTGCGCGTCGGGCCCATCGGGGCGGTGGTGGAGCGCTCCAGGCGGTTGGCGCGGGGGGAGGCCTCCCGTGCCGCGTGCAGGTCGGCGCCGGCGCAGAACGTGCCCCCGGCGCCGGTGAGCACGCCCACGGCCAGCCCGTCGTCCTCCTCGAGGCGCTCGACGGCCGCCAGCAGCGCGTCGGCGGTGGGCCGGTCCACGGCGTTGCGGACCTCGGGGCGATCGATCGTGATCACCATCACCGGCCCGTCGACCTCGACCTCGACGCTCAGCGCGATGCTCCCGCTCGACCATCCGGACGGCGGCAGCCTAGTCCCGGTGCGGCCACCTGGCGTTGGATAGGCTCGAATGCGACGGGGGACCGGGTCTCCCGCGAACGCCATGCTTCGCAGTCCAGACGCACGTCCCGACCCCAAGGGAGTGGCCATGCAGGAGTACACGAGTCCGGGAGAGGCGCCGATCTCGCCCGATGACAACCTCACCGCGTCGCTGTTCGAGGTGGCCGACACCGCCCCCGACCGGCCGCTCGTCGCGCATCGTGTGGGGGAGCGGTTCGTCGACTGGAGCGCGCGGCAGTTCGTCGAGGAGGCCATGGCGGTCGCCAAGGGCCTGATGGGGCTCGGTCTGGACAAGGGCGGCCGGGTCGCGATCTACTCCTCCACGCGCATCGAGTGGACGGTGCTCGACTACGCGATCTGGATGGCCGGCGGCATCACGGTCCCGATCTACGAGACCTCCTCCTCCGATCAGGTCGAGTGGATCGTGTCCAACGCCGAGGTCTCGGTGCTCGTGGCCGAGACCGACGAGCTCAAGGCCAGCTACGACGCGGTGGCCGACAAGCTGCCGACCTGCGAGCACGTGTTCGTCATCGACGACGCCGGCCTCGAGAAGCTCAAGGAGGCCGGCGCGGACATCAGCGACGAGGACGTGCGCGCCCGCGCCGCCGACGTCAAGGCCGACGACACCTGCACCATCGTCTACACGTCCGGCACCACCGGGCGCCCCAAGGGCTGTGTGATCACCCACGGCAACTTCGTGTGGACCTGCACGCAGACCGAGGTGGCGGCCAGCGAGTTCTTCCAGGAGGGCGAGCGCACGCTGCTGTTCCTGCCGCTGGCCCACATCTTCGCCCGCATCATCCAGGTCGCCTGCATCCGCTCCGGGGTGAAGCTGGGCTTCTCCACGGGGATCCCGCAGCTGGTGGACGAGCTCGGCATCTACAAGCCGACCTTCCTGCTGTCGGTGCCCCGCGTCTTCGAGAAGGTCTTCAACGGCGCCCAGCAGCGCGCCCACTCCGAGGGCAAGGGCAAGATCTTCGACAAGTCCGCCCAGGTCGCCGAGGACTTCTCCCGGCAGAGCACCCAGGGCAAGGTCTCGCTGGGCACCAAGGTGCTGCACACGATCTTCGACAAGCTCGTGTACGGCAAGCTGCGCGCCGCCATGGGCGGCGAGGTCCGCTACGCCGTCTCGGGTGGCGCCGCGCTCGGCGAGCGCCTGGGCCACTTCTTCAACGGCATCGGCGTGACCATCCTCGAGGGCTACGGCCTGACCGAGACCACCGCGGCCACCACCATCAACCGCCCGGACGCCTTCAAGATCGGCACGGTCGGCAAGCCCGTGCCGGGCGTCTCGATCCGCATCGCCGATGACGGCGAGGTGATGGTCAAGGGCGGCGGCGTCTTCCAGGGCTACTACAAGAACGACGAGGCCACCAAGGAGTCGCTGGACGACGAGGGCTGGTACGCCACCGGGGACCTCGGCTCGCTCGACGGCGAGGGCTACCTGCGCATCACGGGGCGCAAGAAGGAGATCCTGGTCACCGCCGGCGGCAAGAACGTCGCGCCGAACCAGCTCGAGGACCAGCTGCGCGCCCACCCGCTGATCAGCCAGTGCATGGTGGTCGGCGACGGGCAGCCGTTCATCGCCGCGATCATCACGCTGGACGCCGAGGCGCTGCCGGCCTGGGCCGAGGAGAAGGGCAAGCCCACCGAGCAGGACCTCGCGACCTGGGCGGAGGACCCCGACGTCAAGGCCGAGGTGGAGCTCGCCGTCGAGAAGGCGAACCGCACCGTCTCGAAGGCCGAGTCCATCCGCACCTACCGGATCGTGGGCGAGGACTTCGAGGTCGGCGAGGAGCTCACCCCGACCCTGAAGGTCAAGCGCCCGATCGTGCAGGAGAAGTACCAGTCGCTGATCGATGAGATCTACGCGGGGGAGAAGCAGGGCTCCTAGCCCTCCCGTCCGCGTCCGCTGACGTTGGTCCCGGCCCCCGCGTGCCGGGACCAACGCATGTCGCGTGCCGAACCGCTCACGTGTGACGTGACCGGCGCCGGCGTGGGCCGCTGGCGTCGCAGCTGCGGGTCGGCGGGGCCTTCGTCAGGCGGTGGGGTCGATCCCCCGGCCCTGGTCGGCCCACCAGGCGGCGTCGAGCTCGCCCAGCGCGGTGGCCGGGGGCGCGTCCTCGTGGAGGTACTCGTCGCGGATCGCGCGCCAGTCCTGCTGGGCCCGCAAGCGGGCCAGGACGGAGTACAGGCCCCACTGGATGCGGTTGAGCAGCAGATAGTCCGAGGGCATGTTGAGCCGCCGCAGGGCGTCGGCATAGGGGCTGCGCGGGTCGCTGCTGGCCCGGATCACCTCACCGGCGAACTCCGGGGTGAACTCGAAGGGCTGCCGGTCGGGTTGGACCGGGCGCATGTAGAGCCGGAACCAGTCGTAGACCAGCTCCTCGTCCACCCGCACCCCGGGCGGGAGGAAGCCCGCGTCGCGCAGGCACTCGACCGCCTCCTGCTGGTCGCCGTCGGCAACTGCCCGCTCGACGCAGCGCATCGAGTCGTAGCGCTCCCGGTTGAACATCTTCACCGAGCCGTAGTCGAGGAAGACCACGCGGGCGCCGCCGTCGTTGGCCGCATCGTCCTCGACGAGGTAGTTGCCCGGATGCGGGTCGCCGTTGAACAGGCGGTAGCGACCCATCGAGCCGAAGGCGTAGCGGAAGACGATCTCGCCGACCCGCTGCTGGAGCCCCTCGTCGCCGTCCTCGACCACCTCGTCGAAGCGGCGTCCGTGGGCCCGCTCGGAGACCAGGACCCGGCCGCGACACAGCTCGCCGACGATGTCGGGCACGTGGATGAACGGATGCCCCCGGTAGCGGGCGGCGAAGGCCCGCTGGTACTGGGCCTCCCGCTCGTAGTCGAGCTCGTCGTCCACCCGCTCGCGGAGCTCGTCGAGCAGCGGGCCCACCTCCTGGTTGGGGGAGATCAGCCGGGCGATCGGCGCGAAGGACTCCGCGTTGCGCAGATCCGCGCGCACCGCCTCGGCCACCCCGGGGTACTGGACCTTGACCACGACGTCGCGCCCGTCCCGTGTGCGGGCGGCGTGGACCTGCCCGATGGAGGCCGAGGCCAACGGCTCGGGCTCCCAGGACGCGAAGATGGACTCCGGGGCTGCGCCGAACTCCTCACGGACCACCTCGGCGATCGAGCCGGGGTCGTAGGCCGGGGCCTGGTCGCGCAGGCTCGCCAGCGCGTCGTGGTAGACGCTGCGCACGTCCGGCGGGAGGTCGAGGTCGATGAAGCTCAGCAGCTGCCCGAGCTTCATCGCCGCGCCCTTCATGTCGCCGAGCACCTCGGCGAGATGCTCGGCGAGCTCGCGGTGCAGCTGCTCGTCGTCGATCGGCCCGCCGCGCCAGGCGCGGGCGCGCGACCCGGCATAGCCCACGGCGCCGCGCGCCCCCGTGCGCGCCAGGCG
>SKLC01000402.1 GCA_007123425.1 Nitriliruptoraceae bacterium | reverse complement strand
GGGCGGGCTCGTCGGCGCATCCGGCGTGGCGTCGCCCGCGGCGTCCGCGGCATCGAGGGTCGAGGGCGCCGCGGCTCCTGACGCGGGGGCCGGGGCGGCAGCGAGCTCGTTGCGCTCGTCCCCGGGGCTGGGGGAGCAGGTGCCCAGCGACAGCAGCAGTGCGGCCGCGACCGTCGCGCCGCGCCACGAGACTTGTGGCAGCGGGATCGCGGGGACCTGCATCGAGGCTGGCTCCTGGCCGGTTCGCCCACGTCAACGCGCGATGCGGTCGCGGGTTACGAGCACGACGGGCTCACGGCCGAGGCCCACGACCTCGAGCGGACGGCCCGGCGCGTGCGCCGGGCCGTCTCCGTATGGGTGGCCGGGTCAGCTGCTCCAGCTGATCTCCCCGACGCCGAAGCGGATCAGCGGCTCACCGTCGTCGTCGATCGGGATCTCGCCGGGCTGCGCGTCATCGACGTCGAAGATCACCGGCAGGGTGCAGTCGGTCGCGTCGCTCTGGACGTGGAAGCTGTAGTTCTCGGGCACGAAGCCGCGGTCACGGTCCTGATCCTCGGACTGTGCCACGTCGTTGATCTGTGAGATCCAGGCCTCACCGGTGTCCGTCTCGCCCGCGCCACGGGCATGGCCCGGGTTCTCCGGGTCCTCCTCGAACGCGACGTGGGCCCCGTCGCGGTCGACGTGCTCGCAGGGGAACAGGGCGAGCTCGGCGGCGCTCATCGGCCCGTCGTCGTAGGTGCCGATCAGGTGGAACTCCTGCTCGTAGCCGGGCTCCGCGAAGATCGGCTCCTGCGGGCTGATGATGTAGCTCTGGTTGTTCACCGGTCCGTAGCAGTGCTCGGCCGCGTTGACGGCCGACGCGAGCACGCCGGAGCTGATCGCGGCGGTGCCGCCCAGCGCGCGGATGGCGTCGACCTCGGGGCACGCACCCTCGATCCACTGACGGGTCTCGGCCCCGATGCGATCGGGGTCCTGTGTGAGCAGGATCGGGGCGGCGTTGCTGCCGGCGTGGACGCTGCCGGTCAGCGCGTCGGGGTAGGTGTCGCCGCGGGCCAGCACCAGCAGCGCCGGGTCGAAGCCCAGACGCTCGATGGCGTTGTCGGCGACCACGTTGGCGGTCGCCCGACGGTTCTCTCCGGCCCAGCGCTCGACCTCGTAGCCCTGGTCCTGATGGTGGGCCACCACGTCGCTGCTGACGGCGGCCTCCCCGCCCACGACGATGACGCGGTCGGCGTTCAGGGCCTGCAGCGCCTCGTCCACGGCAGCGTGGGTCTCATCGGGGGGCGTGAGCAGCAGCGGGAACTCGGCGTTGGCGGCCACCGGACCGGCGCTCAGGGCATCGGGGAAGGCGGCACCACTGGCCAGCAGCACGGTGCGGTCGCCGGCGAGCGTGCCCATGTCACCCTCGGGGCCCTCGATCCAGTTGCGGACCACGCTGACAGCGGTCTCGTAGCGGTCGTCGCCCCCGAAGCGCAGGACGTCGTAGCCCCCGGCCTCGAGCTCGCTCTCCACGTCCGCGGTGATCGCATCCTCGCCACCGATCAGGATGACCCGGTCGACACCGAGGTCGGCGAGCGCGTTCTGCGTCACCGAGGGGATCTGGGCGGGCCCCGTGAGCAGGACCGGGCCGTGGCCCTCGCCCGCGCCGCCGGCGGCATAGGAGACGGCCAGCGCGTCGGGGAAGTCCTCCCCCGAGGCGAGGAAGGCGTCGGCGGCGGCATCGAACTCGAGATCCGCCAGCTGGGCGGCGGTGTCGTAGCGGTTGGCGCCGTCCACGCGCGCCGGTGCGACATCGTGCTCCTCCGCGTCCGCCGCGGGTGTGCCCATGACCATGGGCAGCAGCAGCGACAGCAGCGCGCCGAAGACGATCAGGAGCGAGAGTCGGCGTGGACCGGCCCCTGCGTGTGCACCGTTGGAGGGGATAGCCATGGAACTCGACCTCCTTCGGTCGGATGGTCGGTGTCGGCGCGACCACCGTTCGGAATGCGGGTGGCGGTCTCACGGGGCCACCCTGGTAGCTCGACCGGGGGCGTTCGTTGGTCCCGGCTCGTGCGCACAGACGGTGGCGTCGTCGTGAGGTGATCGAACAGCGCCTTGTGGGTGCGGCCGGGCTCATGGTCGCCCGAGACTGGCGGTCCTCCCGAACGCGCGGCCGGGAGCGCGCGGTCAGACCGGTGAGCTGCCCCGCACGACGCCGTGGGTGACGGCACGGTGGGCATGGGTCGGGCTCAGGCCGGGCGCGAGACGGTGCGCGGTGAGCTCCGAGGTGGGCAGACACTGGGGGAAGGGCGCGAGCCGGCTCGTGTCGGCGACCTGGCGCTCGAGAAGCATCGCGTCGTACTGGGCGGCCACCGACACCGGGTCGTCGGCGCAGGGCAGCACCTCGCGGCCCCAGGCCACCGCCCAGGCCCGCAGTCCCGCGATGCGGGAGGCGCGGGGCGCCCAGGACTCGGCGGCGACGCCGTTGCCCGAGCAGACCCACACGCCCCCGTCGGTGTGCAGCGCGAGGCTGAGATGCCCGCACGTGCGGCCGGGCGTGGCCAGCAGCGCCACCCCGGGGCCCACCTGGGCGTCCGACTCGAGCTCCACCACCCGCTCGGCGGCCAGCTCCGCGAAGGCGCCGGGCTGGTACCAGGGACGCTGCAGCGGGTGCAGGTGCTCCAGCGCCTCCCACTCGGCTCGGGCCACCAGCAGCCGCGCCCGGGGAAGCCACCCCTCGAGAGCGCGGTGGGGGCTGCCGAGGTCGCTCGCGGGCGCGGTGGTGCCCAGCAGGCGCCGCGGGTCCAGGCCGCGGAGCGTGGAGAACGCCACGTAGTCCACCTCGGCCGGTGCGAGGCCCAACGCCCGGAGGTGGCCCGGCACGGTCCCGTGCACGACCCGGCGCATGGGCATTCGTCGCGCCGCGAGATACGCGTCGGGCAGGTGGGGTGAGCGCTCGTGGTCCCGGGGCTCCCACAGCAGCGTCCGCCGGGTCCCGTCCGGGTCGCGCCACTGGACGACGAGCATGCGCGAGGTCAGCGACAGCCAGGTGGCCGGCGAGCGCGGCACGCCCGCCAGGCCCAGCGCGGTGGGGTAGGGGTGGGTCAGCAGCGGGGCAGTGGCCACACCCTCGGGCCGTCCCGATGCCTGCAGGGCCGCGCGGATCTCGGCGGCCTCCGTCGGGATGGCCGAGACCTCCCCGCCGGTGAGGACCCCGGGTCGTGCCCGGCCGCCGCTCGGTGCGAGCGGCGTGGGGTCGGGTGCGGTCGGCCTCTCGGCGTGCGACATCGCGTGCTGCCGGTCGGTGGCGGACGGGGCGGCGAGTGTGGGGCGAGCGTAGTGACCGCGGCGTGGCCCACCTATCGCCGGGGCGGCGGGTGTAGGATCCGGGCGTGGCCACCGTCGAGCCCTCCCGCGTCGCCGCCCCCCGGGGGTGGCGGATCGCGCGCGTCGGCGGGGTCGCGGTCCACCTTCGTGGCTCGGCCCTGATCACGGTCGGGGTGCTCTGGGTGGTCCTCTACGCCCAGCTGGCGCCGTCGTTGGCGTGGCGTGCGGCGTGGCTCGCGCCGGCGCTGACCACCGTGACCTGCCTCGCGTTCCTGGCCAGCGTCGTGGCGCACGAGCTTGCGCACGCCCTGGTGGCGCGGGGGCTGCGCCTGCCGGTGGTGGCGGTCACCGTGTTCCACCTCGGCGGGATGACGCAGCTCGGACGGGACCCCGACGACCCGCGCGACGAGGCGCTGGTGGCGGCCGCCGGCCCGGTGGTCAATCTCCTGCTCGCGGGCGTGCTGCTGGTGGCGGGCATCACCCTCGGCCCACGGACCCTGGCGGGCAGCACCCTGGTGTTCATCGGCTACCTCAACGGCACCATCGGGGTGTTCAACCTGCTGCCCGGCCACCCGCTGGACGGCGGAGCCCTGGTGCGCTCCGCGGCCTGGGCCGTCACCGGGGACGCGGTGCGCTCCCTGCGCCTGTCGGGCGCGCTCGGTCAGGCCCTGGGCGGGGCGATGGTGCTCGGTGGGGTGCTGGGGGCGCTGCCGGGTGGCCCGGGGGCCTCGGACCCCGCGTGGCTG
>SKLC01000343.1 GCA_007123425.1 Nitriliruptoraceae bacterium | reverse complement strand
GCCCGTCACGCGGGGGCCGGCAGGTCCACGGCGGCGGCGACGCGCTCGCGCGCCCGGCCCCGCTCGGGCTCGGGCAGCCGCTCGATCTGCTCGAGCAGGTCGGCGAGGGTCTGGGATGCCACGGCGGTCACTCCTGCGGGGTCGGGTCCTGGGTGTCGGATGTCGGTGGCGTGGATGGGGGCGGCGGTCACTGGTCGGGCGAGCCGGCGAAGGACTGGAAGGGGCCGTCGAGGTTGGCGAAGGCGTCCTCTGCCAGCGCGCGGTAGTCCTCCCAGGTCCCGCGGTCCCAGATCTCCACCTTCTCGTCGGCGCCGTTGATCGTCAGGTCCTTGTCGAGGCCGGCGTAGTCCCGCAGCCGCTGCGGGATCGTCACGCGCCCCTGGCTGTCGGGCTCCTCCTCCTGGGCGCCCGCGAGGAAGATCCGCAGGTAGGCCCGCGCGCGCTGGTCCTCCCGGGGCACCGCCCGCAGCTCCGCCACCCGCCGCTCGAAGGCCTCGAGCGGGTAGATGTCGATGCAGCGGTCCTGGGACGGGGCGAAGACCAGACCGTCGGCGAGGCGCTCTCGGAAGCGGGCCGGGAGGATCACCCGGCCCTTGCTGTCCAGCGTGTGCTGGTGCTCTCCGAGGAACACCTGGCTCCGTTCCGTCGGCCGCCCGTCCGGCTCGCCCGCGTGTGGGAATTCCCTCCACTTCGCGCCACTCTACGCCCCTCCCCCTCCACCGTCAACGCACATACCCGCGAAATCGCAGGCCAGACAGGGTTTCCGCGCCCAGAGCGCGCACGTCCCCGCCGCGCCGCGAACGGCGACGTGGCCCCGCAAGCGCTCGCTCGACGCCGCGGAGTGGCCCGCATCGGGGCGCGGTGGTGGAAAGTGGCGGGGCCCCGGGGAGGGAAGTGGAGGGCGCGGCGCGCCGTCACCCCGGGCGCACGCGGCTGGCGAGCCCTCACGCCGACACGCGCGCTGGGCGCGTCACCCGCCTGGCCGGCGGGGCCGGCTCTCAGGCCTCGGTGCCCGCGACACCCGACAGGCGCAGCAGGCCGCCGTACCAGATCGCGGCGAGCACCTTGACGGTCCGCTCGCGCTCGGCGAGGTCGTCGTCGGAGAGCATCTCGGTCGCGTAGCCCTCGACCATGGCCACCAGCGCCGCGGCGGCCGAGTGGGGCGAGTGCCCGGTGCCGTGCAGCGCGGGCTCGAGCTGGGCGGCGACCCGCTCGACGTAGCCGTCGCGCACCTCGCGCAGCCGCTCGCGGAAGTGCGCCTCGTGGGCGGTGGCCTCCAGCCACGCGCGGATCACGTCGGCGTCCGCCGCGAACACGTCGACGAAGCGGGCGATCACCGCCTCGATGGTCGCGGCGACGTCCTCGCCCTCCCAGGGCTCGTCGACCACCGTGAGCAGGACCGCGCTGGTCTCGTCGATCAGGGCGTCGAGCGCCGCGCCCTTGTTGTCGAAGTAGGTGTAGAAGGTGCCGTGGCTCACGCCGGCCTCGGCCACGATGTCCTCGACGCGCGCCGTCGCGTACCCGTGCCGGGCGAACACCGTGCGGGCGGCGTCGCGCAGGCGAGCCGCGGTGCGTTCACCTCGGGAGGTGCGCGGCCCCTCGTCGGTCGTGCTGCCCACGTGTGGCGTCCCCATCCTCGTCGCGCTCATGCTCGCCGCGCGCACGTCTCGCGGGCGCGCTGCGGCCCCGACGGTAGGCGCCCACCCGGCCGAGGGGAAGCACGCGCCCCGACCGCGCGTCGGTAGGGCACGGCGCACCGGGTGCGCGGCAGCGGCCACGGCACGACATCCGTTGACATCGACGTCGACACCGGGCACCGTGACGTCGCGACCACGAGGAGGCGCCGGATGCCCTACACGTGCGACGGATGCGACCAGGAGCTGTCGGGCCGCCGGGTGGTGTTCACCACCGAGGCGACCGATGACCACGGCATCGACGTCGAGGTCGCCAAGCGCTGGGTGACCTGCCCCGGGTGCGGCGACGAGGTCTTCGCCCGACTCGGCCGCACCTCGCCATGGGTGGCCGGCGACGGCCGCACGCTGGCGGTGCCCGGCGACGAGGACCTCGTGGGCGTTCAGGCCGGCGGCTTCACCCACTTCCTGCCCGACGAGCGCTAGAGCAGGCACCGGGCCGTCGCCCGAACCCGCGGGCCGTCGACAGGGTTCGGGGGCTACCCTCGGTGCGGCCCCGTGGCGACGGGGTGCCGGGTGTCGACGTCGACGTCCGGCAACGACCGCTCCCAGGGGGCCCGGGTGACCACCACCAGGCGGACCGCGCGCCGACCCGTCGACCTCCGGCACGTCTCGGAGACGCTCAGCGCGATCGAGGCCAACGTCGCCAGCGCCGTGCAGGGCAAGCCCGAGGTCGTGCGACTGGCCCTGATCACGCTCGTCGCCGAGGGCCACCTGCTCATCGAGGACGTGCCCGGCGTGGGCAAGACGCTGCTCGCCAAGGCGATGGCGCGCTCGATCGACTGCTCGGTGGCCAGGGTGCAGTTCACCCCGGACCTGCTGCCCTCCGACGTGACCGGGGTCACCGTCTACTCCCCCGACACCGGGGAGTTCGAGTTCCGGCCCGGGCCGGTGTTCGCGAACCTGGTGCTCGGCGACGAGATCAACCGGGCCGGCCCCAAGACCCAATCGGCGCTGCTGGAGTCCATGGAGGAGCGCACCGTCACCGTCGACGGGACCACCTACCAGCTGGCGCGCCCGTTCATGGTGATCGCCACCCAGAACCCCATCGAGCTCGAGGGCACCTACCCGCTGCCCGAGGCCCAACGCGACCGCTTCCTGCTGCGCCTGTCCATCGGCTACCCGCACCATGACGAGGAGCTGGCGATCCTGCGCACCCATGGCGGCGAGGACCGCGTGGGCGCGCTCTCGCCGGTGACCGACGCCGCCGCCGTCGCCGCGGCGGCGGTCGCGATCCGCGAGATCCACGTCGCCGAGAGCGTCGAGCGCTACATCGTGGCCCTGTGCCGCGCCACCCGTGAGCATCCCGACGTGGAGCTGGGCGCCTCGCCCCGCGCCTCCCTGGCCCTGCTGCGGGCTGCCCGCGCGGCGGCCGCATTCAGCGACCGCGACTACGTGGTGCCCGACGACGTCAAGGCGCTGGCGCTGCACGTCCTCCCCCACCGCCTCATCCTCGGTCCCGAGGCGCAGCTGGCGGGGCGGGACCCGCTCCACGTCGCCGCCGAGGTCGTCGACGGGGTCCCCGCGCCGACCGAATGATGCTCACCGATCGCGGTATCGGCCTGGCGGGGGGCGCCGGCGCCCTGTGGCTGGCGTCGCGCGGGTTCGGCGTCCCCGAGCTGCAGATGGCGGCCGTGGCGGCCCTCGGCATGCTGGTGCTGGCGGTGCTGGTCACCCGCCTGACCTCCGCGCGGCTGGGGGTGGACCGCACCTGCCGGCCCACGCGCATCTTCCACGACGCCGAGGCCCACCTCACCCTGGTGGTCCACAACCGCTCCCGGCTGCCGACGACCCCGCTCGACCTCGAGGACCGCGCGCCCGAGACCCTGGCCTCGCGCGGCGCCCGGATGCGGCTGGGGTCGCTGCCGCCCCTGGCGAGCCGCACGATGACCTATCGCCTGCGGGGCCACCACCGCGGCCGCTTCGAGATCGGCCCGCTGACCGCGCGGCTGCGTGACCCGTTCGGCCTGGTCACCCGGAAGGTGCGGCTGCCCGGCACCAGCGAGCTGCTCGTCTACCCGCGGATCTGGCCCCTGTCCGACGAGGTCCCGCTGGGCGGCGCGGCGAGCTCCGGCCGCGGCCGCACCCACCCCTTGGCCAGCGGCGACGATCTGGCGCACGTGCGCGAGTACGTGCGCGGCGACGACCTGCGCAAGGTGCACTGGCCGACCACGGCCCACCGCGGCAAGCTCATGATCCGCCAGCCCGAGGCACCCCGCGACCCCCGTGCCACGGTCCTGCTCGACACCCGCGCCCGGGCCCACCGCGTCCGCGGGAGCGACAGCAGCCTCGAGACCGCCATCAGCGCGGCCGCCAGCGTCGTGCACCACCTCGCGCTGCACGGCCGGGCGGTGACGCT
>SKLC01000175.1 GCA_007123425.1 Nitriliruptoraceae bacterium | reverse complement strand
GCATGCGCCCCTGGTGCCCGTGCGCCGTGTCGAGCACGAGGGTGTCCACACCTGCCTCGAGCAGGGTCGCCGCCGCCGCGGCGACGTCGCCGCTGATGCCCAGCGCGGCGGCGATGCGCAGCCGGCCGGCGTCGTCCAGCGCCGGTCGGTACAGCTCCGAGCGCAGCGCGCCGGTGCGGGTCAGCAGCCCCACCAGGCGGCCGTCGTCGCCCACCACCGGGGCCAGGCGGTGGCGGGCCTCGTGGAGGCGGTCGAAGGCCGCGCGCGGCGCCAGGCCGGTCGGCAGGGTCGTCAGCTCGGTCGACATCACCCGCTCGACCTGCGTGAAGCGATCGACCTCGTGGAGGTCGGCAGCGGTGACGATGCCCACGGGGCGGCCGTCGTCGAGCACGACGGCCGCGTCGTGGCGGCGCTTGGGCAGCAGGTGCAGCGCGTCGCCCACCGTGTTGCGGGGGTCGAGGGTGATGGGGGTCTCGAGCACCGGGTCGCGGCCCTTGACCGACGCGATGACGTCCGTGACCACCTCGAGCGGGATGTCCTGGGGGATCACGGCCATGCCGCCGCGACGCGCGAGCGTCTCGGCCATCCGGCGTCCGGAGACGGCGGTCATGTTCGCGGCCACCACCGGGATCGTGGTGCCGCTGCCGTCGCCGGTGGCCAGGTCGACGTCGAGGCGCGACCCCACGTCCGAGCGCCGGGGCACGAGGAAGACGTCCTCGTAGGTGAGGTCGTGGGGTGGGGGCTGGCCCTCGAGAAAGCGCACGCGCACCTCGGTGGGTCGTCGCGCGTGTCGCGGGCACGCGCGCTGGGACGGGGACACGCGTGCGTCCACGCGCGATCGGCCTGTGGCGACCCACCACCGTAGCGCCTGCGCCGGGACGCGCTGCGTGCCCCCTCCCGCACTGCGTGCCCCCTCCCGCACTGCGTGCCTCCCGCCCACACTGCGTGCCTCCCGCCCACACTGCGTGCCTCCCGCCCACACCCCGGGAGGCCGATGCGCCCGCGCCGCCCGTCCGCCGCCCGAGAGCGGTGCGGATGTCCGGTCAAGTTTCCTCCGCAACCGTCGAGACATGAGGGGGACGAGTCCGGACAGGAGGGGATGGCCTGATGGACGAGCCCGTGCCGGCGCCCGCGATCGCGGGCCCGACAGACGACGCCGCGCCCGACGACGCGGCCACGCTGGCCGCTCGCCTCAAGACGCCGCTGACGCCGGTGGTGGGGCTCGTCGAGGTCTTCCTGCGGCGGTGGGGTGACGAGCTCAGCCCCGCCCAGGTCGGGCTGCTCCGAGCGATGGATCGCGAGGGGCGCCGTGTCCTGGTGCGGCTCGAGGAGGTCACCGAGCGGACCTGGTCGCCGGGCGCCGCGTCCGGGCCGCAGGCCGTGGCCGACACCACCAGCGACGGGCTCTCGCTGGTCACCGACGCCTCGGCGTCCGGTGCCGCGCCCGCGAGCCTCGAGGAGCACGTCACGGCCACCGTGGCCGAGCTGCTCCGCGCCGGCGACGGCGACCGGATGCTCGCCGCGCTGCAGTCGCTGGTCGAGGCCTGTGGCGGCTGGGCCGACACCCAGGGCAGGGACGCGCTCGCCGCGCTGCGGACCCTGCCCGACGAGCTCCGGGTGCCCGACGGCCGTGAGATGACGCTCGGGCCGGTGCTGCGGGCACTGTGCGCGGCGGCCGTCGAGCGCGCCTCGGGCGAGCTGGCGCCGCCCCGGCGACTCGAGCCCATGCCCAGCGACGGGGAGGAGCAGGCGGCGTCGCTGGTCGCGCTGGACCTGGGGTCGCTCGGCGCCGTGCGCACCGAGTTCGGCGACCCCGGCGCCCGCTGGCTGGTGGAGAAGCTGCGCCGGACCCTGCGCTCGCTGCTGCGGCAGCAGGACGGGGCGCTGCGCTACCCGGCGAGCCGGTTCCTCGTGCGCCTGGGTGGGACCACGCCCTCGCAGGCGCGCCACTTCGCCCGGCGCCTTGCGTGGGAGTGGGACGCCTATCTCGGCCAGCGACTGAGCGTGCGCACCCAGGTCGAGCCGATCCGCGACGGCGACCTCACCGCGAGCCTGCGCCGGGTCTCATTTCGGCCCGACGACGGCTGATCGGCCCGACGACGGCTGAGGCGAGCCGGGCCAGGGGCCCGCGCGTCTCCCTCCTCAGTCGAGCAGGTCCTCCACCACGTCGAGCCACAGGCGTGTGCTCAACCCCAGCGACGCGACGTCGATCCGCTCGTCGTGCCCGTGGAACCGCGAGGAGAACTCCTGCAGCGAGGTCGCCGGGCTGAACAGGCCCGCCCCGTAGGCGACCACGCCCCGCTGGCGGAAGAAGGCCGCGTCGGTGGCGCCGACGTTCATCCAGGGCGCGACCTCGGCGTCGGGATGCGCTGCCTCGAGCCGCCGGCGCAGGCTGCTCCACAGCGGGGTGTCGGTGGGGGACTCGGTGGCCTCGCGGCCCGCGAAGGGGGCGGTGACCTCCACCCGGTCGCCGAGGTCGTCCAGCAGGTCCGCCAGCAGCGCGTCGACCTCGGCGTCGGTCACGCCCGGCAGCGTGCGCACGTCGACGTCGAGCTCCACCCGGTCGGGGATGACGTTGGTCTTGGTCCCGCCCCGGAGCACGTTGGGGCTGAAGGTCGTGTGCGTCGCCGCGTGGCAGTAGCGCGCGGTGGGCGGATCGAGCAGCTCGAAGACCTCGCGGACCCGGCCCGGATCGAGCACGACCTCGTCGAGCTCCTCGGGCAGCCCCATCGCGTCGACGAACGCCCGCCACGCGTCGGTGATCCGGGCTCCGAGCCCCGCGGTCTGCAGGCGGCGCACGATCTCCGCCGCGGTCAGCACCGCGTTGTCGGCACCCCACGGCATCGAGCCGTGGCCCGGCGTGCCGCGCACCACCAGCCGACGCCACGCCAGCCCCTTCTCGCTCGTGGCGATGACCAGGCGACGGCCCGCGGGCAGGTCGGCGGGCACCCCGCCGAACTCGGTCAGCACGTAGTCGGCTTCGACGTCCTCCCAGCGGTGCTCGGTGAGCCACTGGGCGCCGTGGGTGCCGCTGGCCTCCTCGTCGGCCACGGCGAGGTACTTGACCGTGCCCCGCCGGCGGCGCCCGGAGCGGGCGAGCTCGCGCATCGCGATGGCCATCGAGGAGGTCAGGTTGAGCATGTCGATGGCGCCCCGGCCCCAGATCTCGCCGTCGACGCGCTCCGCGCCGAAGGGGTCGCGCTGCCACTCGTCCTCGGAGACGGGCACCACGTCCGTGTGGCCCATCAGCAGCAGGGTTGGCGCCGTGGGATCGGTGCCCTCGATCGTGGTCAGCAGCGAGGTGCGCCCGGGTTCGGGCTCGTAGGTCTGCAGGTCGAGGCCGGTGCCCTCGAGCACGCCGGCGAGGACGTCGGCGTTGCGGACCTCCTGGCCCGAGGCGACGTCGCCGTCGTTGACGCACCGGTTGCGGATGAGCTGCTGGAGGAGCTCGGCGGTCTCCTCGGTGAGCGCGTCGTCCATGAGGGGGCCCTCGTGTCGTGATCGCCGGCGAGGCGCGGCGGCGTCAGCGGGTGCCGGTCAGGGTCTCCAGGCCCCAGGCGACCAGCGAGACCACCAGGGCGCCCAGGAACGTCCAACCGAACCCGTCGGACTCGATGCCGAGCCCCAGCGCGCCCGAGATCGCGATCACCAGCGCCAGGATCGCGGCGTTGACCACCAGCAGGAACAGCCCCAGGGTCACGATCACCAGCGGCAGGCTCAGCACCGTCAGGATCGGCCGCACGATCGCGTTGGCGACCCCGAGCAGCAGCCCGATGATCAGCAGGTGCAGCCATCCGCCCTCGCCGAAGTCCTCCGTGAGTGTGAGGCCCTCCAGCAGCCAGACGGCGACCCACAGTGCCGCCGCGTTCACCAGCACCTTCACGAGTGCGCCCATGCGCGTCGCTGCTCCCGGTCGACTTCTGGGGACGGTAGTCGTCGCCTGCCGCCGGTGCGCGCAGGCCGGACGGCCAGGGCGCACCGGCCGCCGCATGCCGAGTCGGCGTCCCCGGTCGCGGCCCAGTAGCGTCCGCGGCCCATGGAGCTGCCCGTCGATGCCGTGCTCGCCGACCTGCGCGCTG
>SKLC01000206.1 GCA_007123425.1 Nitriliruptoraceae bacterium | reverse complement strand
CGGTCTGGATGCGTCATCGCGCCTGGGTCGCGCTCGCAGCCGCGACGCACCTGGCCTTCCTCGCCTTCACGTACCTCCACCCCTGGGGCATCGGGCGTCTTGCGGTCTTCGGTGCGCTCTCGCTCGCCACCTGGCTGTATGCAGCACGCGGCTTCGACGGTGTGCACGCCGCACCGAAGCGCCCGGCCTCGCGCTCTACGTGGGTGCCGGCAGCGCGGTCGGCATGAGCTGGAGCTGGCGGCCGGCGCTGTCGTTCGTCCGAGTCCACGCCCGGGCGCTGTCCGGCACCCTGGCGGCCATGTCTCGGCGCCCGCGCCTGCCCGTCCTCGCTGCCTCGGTCCTCGGGGCGGCGAGCCTGGTCATGCTCGCGTGCCAGAGCGACGACGAGGTTCTGCGCGCCGGGCCGCTGGAGGGCGAGACCGCCACGCCGCCGCTGAGCCCGGCAACCGAGCGGGCGTCCGACGACCTGCAGCGCCGCTTCGTGCCGCCGCCGCACAGTCCCGCGACGCTGCCCACCGACTCGGAGCGGCAGGTGGCGGCCTGGCTCGACGACCTCGACACCGACGGGCTCATCGGCCAGTTGCTGATGCTGCGCGTGTACGGCGGCGAGATCGACGAGGCCGACCCCCGCAACGAGGCGCGCTACGGCGTGGCCACGCCCCGCGAGGTCATCGAGGCCTACCGGCCGGGCGGGGTCATCCTGTTCCGCAGCGACGCGGGTGCGGACACCGGCAACCTGCGCGACCCTGCCCAGGTGCGCGCCTTCACCGACGACCTGCGCGAGGTGTCGGGGCGCCTCGGCCCGCCGGTGACGGTCGCGATCGACCAGGAGGGCGGCAAGGTCGACCGCATCGGCCACTTCGGCACCCCCTACCCCACCGCCCGCGAGCTCGACCAGGATCCCGACGCGGCGGCCGCGCACGCCGAGGTCACCGTCACCGAGCTCGCTGCGCTCGGCATCGACATGAACTTCGCCCCGGTGGCCGACGTGGACTCCGAGGCGGCCAACCCGATCATCGGGGACCGCGCCTACTCCGCTGACCCCGACGTGGTCGCCGAGATGGTGCTGGCCAAGCTCGAGCGCTACGCGGACCACCCGGTGGTGCCGGTCCTCAAGCATTTCCCCGGCCACGGCGACACCACCGAGGACTCCCACCACACCCTGCCGGTGGTCGAGGCCGACCGCGACCTGCTGGCCACCCGCGAGCTGGTCCCGTTCGCCGCCGCGATCGACGCCGGGGCCCAGGTGATCATGACCGCCCACATCGAGCTGCCCGAGGTCGCCGGGCCGGGCGTGCCGGCCAGCATGTCGCCGGCCGTGGTCACCGACCTGCTGCGCGACGAGCTGGGCTACGACGGGCTGGTGGTCACCGACTCGCTGGAGATGGCCGGCGCCCGCGACGACCGTGCCGACACGCGCGTCGCCCTCGACGCCCTGCTGGCCGGCCACGACCTGCTGGTGCTGCCGCCCGCACCGGCGCGGTCGCTCGCGGCGCTCGAGCAGGCGGTCGGGGCGGGCGACCTCGACGAGGACCGGGTCGCCGCCTCGGTGCAGCGCCTGCTGGAGGTCAAGGTGGACCTGCAGCCGGCCGGCCCCCGCCCCGACCCCGACGTGGTCGGCAGCGGCGGGGCCCGGTGACGGCACAGCCCACGGCACGGCAGCACCGGGGCCGCCAGCGCCGTGACGACGTCGGGCCGGCGCATCGCCGGCCCGCCCGGATCGTCGGGCCACGGCCACCCGCAGCGCTCATGTCACGTTGACCATCCGCTCGCGGTCCCAGTGGCGCACCCCTCGGCATGCGGTCAGGAAGGTGCGCACGGCATCCGGGTCGGTCAGCTCGATGTAGCCGTCATCGAGGTCGTCGGTCACACCGGCCTTGGCGAACAGCGGCATCGCCTCGGCGGTGTAGGCGATGAACTTGCAGTGCGCGTGGGCGTCCGACACGAAGTCCTGCGCGGTGGCCTCCGCCGCGAGGTCGTCGATCCCCTCACGGCCCGGCAGCACCGCCACCGCGTCGAACAGGACCGACGGGCCGCCGTCGACCTTCTCCTGGGCTCCGACGTGGCCGCCGTCGCTGTCCACCACGCCCCCGACGGTGGGCGCGACCACGACCAGCATCGCGCCCTCGTCCTCGATCTCGTGGCGCAGGGCGGCCAGCAGCGAGGCATCGACGCCCTCGGTGACCAGCACCCCCACCTTGCGGCCGGCGAACGAGGCCGGGCCGTTGTCGAGGATGCTCAAGGCCGGCGAGGCGGGCAGGTCGTCGCGCGTGGGGCGCAGCGCGTCCGCGGCCGGAGGCAGATCGCCCATGCCCAGCCCGTCGGCGACCGCCCGTGCCAGCCCCTCGTCGACGTTTCGCAGGTGGGCCACCATCCGGGCCCGGATCGAGAGCCGCTCGCACTTGCTGAGCTCGAACACGAAGGCACTGACGATGTGGGTCTGCTCGGTCGGGGTCTGGCTGATGTAGAACTGGCGGGCCTGGCTGTAGTGGTCGGCGAAGGTCTCCGAGCGTGCCCGCCGCTTCTCCCCCTGCACCGGCTCGGGATAGGTGACGAAGCCACGGTCGGGGTCCTGGCGGGGGTTGTGCTCCGCGTCCCAGCTGTTGGGCTCGTAGTTGACCCGCCCGGTCGGGTTGCGCATCGCCATGTGGCCATCCTGCTGGAAGTGCGAGACCGGGCACTGGGGCGCGTTGACCGGGATGTGGGTGAAGTTCGGCGAGCCCAGGCGCTTGAGCTGGGTGTCGAGATAGGAGAAGTGACGGCCCTGCAGCAGCGGGTCCTCGCTGACGTCGATCCCCGGCGGCAGGTTGCCGGTGTGGAAGGCGACCTGCTCGGTCTCGGCGAAGAAGTTGTCCACCACCCGGTCGAGCACGAGGCGGCCCACCGTTCGCACCGGCACCTGCTCCTCGGGGATGAGCTTGGTGGCGTCGAGCACGTCGAACTCGAACTGCTCGGCGAAGTCCTCTTCGAAGATCTGCAGGCCCAGCTCCCACTCCGGAAAGTTCCCGGCCTGGATCGCGTCCCACAGGTCGCGGCGGTGGAAGTCGGGATCGGCGCCGTTGATCTTGATCGCCTCATTCCACACCACCGACTGCAGCCCCTGCGTGGGCTTCCAGTGGAACTTGACCAGCGTGGCCTCGCCGGCGGCGTTGACCAGACGGAAGGTGTGGACCCCGAAGCCCTCCATAAACCGGAACGAGCGCGGGATCGTGCGGTCCGACATGATCCACAGCGCCATGTGCATGCTCTCGGGCGACAGCGAGATGAAGTCCCAGAAGTTGTCGTGGGCGGTCTGGGCCTGCGGGAAGCCCCGGTCGGGCTCCTGCTTGGCGGCGTGGATGATGTCGGGGAACTTGATCGCGTCCTGGATGAAGAACACCGGGATGTTGTTGCCCACCAGGTCCCAGTTGCCCTCCTGGGTGTACATCTTGACCGCGAAGCCGCGCACGTCACGGGCGAGGTCCCCCGAGCCCTTGTTGCCGGCCACGGTCGAGAAGCGCACGAAGGCCGGGGTGCGCTCCCCCGGGCGCTGGAACACGTCGGCCCTGGTGATGTCGGCCAGCGACTCGTAGGGCTCGAAGAAGCCGTGGGCGCCGAAGCCGCGGGCGTGGACGACCCGCTCGGGGATGCGCTCGTGGTCGAAGTGGAAGATCTTCTCCCGGAAGATCTGGTCCTCGAGCAGCGAGGGGCCCCGCGGTCCGGCCTTGAGCGTGTTCTGGTCGTCGGCGATCGGCGCGCCCTGGTCGGTGGTCATCGACTCGTGGGCGTGGTCGGCGACCTGGCGGGGCTCGCCTCCGGGGCCGAGGTTGATCTGCTCGTCGGCGAACCGGGCGTCACGGCCCTCACCGTCGTGGGCGGCGTGCTCGTCGGCCATCCTCCTGCTCCTGGTCGCGGATGCCGACGGGTCTACGCCTCCACACCGCGCCGCGCCCCCGGCCGACCGACCGGCCCGGCACCGCCGAACGGCCCGTCACCTGTGCGGTGGACGACCCGCTCGCCGACCGCAGGAGGAGCGCCCGCGCGGCGTGGAACGAGAGGCGCGGGGCCCACTAGAACGAGACGGTGACCTCCGAGGAGCAGCGGGACTCCGATCCCGCTT
>SKLC01000302.1 GCA_007123425.1 Nitriliruptoraceae bacterium | reverse complement strand
TGGATGTCGAGGATGTAGCGCGCGACGTCCTCGGTCTCCTCCTGGTTCATCCCCGCGGCGGGCTCGTCGAGCAGCAGCACCTTGGGATCCATCACCAGGGCGCGGCCGAGCTCGATGCGCTTCTGCACGCCATAGGGCAGGAAGGAGGCCGGGCGGTCGCGGAAGTGCTCGAGGTCGAGGAAGTCGATGATCTCCTCCACCCGCCGGCGGTGGCGCACCTCCTCGCGCCGGCCGCGGCCGACCCACAGCGCGTCGCGCCACCACGAGGTGTCGTAGTGGACGTGGCGGCCGACCAGCAGGTTCTCCAGCGTGGTCAGCATCGGGAACAGCTCGACGTTCTGGAACGTGCGGGCCACGCCCAGCCGGGTGACCTCGTGCGGCATGAGCCTGGCGACATCGCGCCCCATGGCCTCGACCCGGCCCGAGGTCGGCCGATAGACCCCCGAGATCAGATTGAACGTCGAGGTCTTGCCCGCGCCGTTGGGCCCGATGATGGCGAACAGCTGCCCCTCACGGACCTCGAGGTCGAGGCTGTCGAGCGCGACCACGCCCTCGAAGGCCAGCGTGGCACCGTGCAGCGCCACCACGGGCGTGGTGGCACCGCCGGACCCGGGCGGAGCGGTGGTGGCAGTGGGCTCAGGAGAGCCAGCGCTTGCGGCGGCGATAATGCTTCACCTCCCGGTAGCTGCGTCGGCCCTCTCCCCCCAGGCCAAGATAGAACTCGCGCACATCCTCATCCTGCTTGAGCCGCTCGGTGGGCCCGTCCTGGACGACCTTGCCGGTCTCCAGCACATAGCCGTAGGCAGCCACATCCAGCGCGACCGAGGCGTTCTGCTCGACCAGCAGCACCGAGATCCCCTCCCGGTTGAGCGCCCGGATCGTCTCAGCCACCTCATCCACCAGCATCGGCGCGAGCCCCAACGTCGGCTCATCCAGCAGCAGCAGCTTGGGCCGCGACATCAGCGCCCGGGCCACAGCCAGCATCTGCTGCTCACCACCCGAGAGGTAGCCCGCAGTGCGGTTGCGCCGCTCCCCGAGAACAGCAAAGCGCTCGTACTGCGCCTCGAGATCGGCACGCACCTCGCTGCGGTCGTGGCGCGTGTAGGCACCGGCGAGCAGGTTCTCCTCGATCGTGAGGTCGGCGAGGATGCGCCGGCGCTCCATGACCTGGGAGATACCGCGACGGATGATGGCGTCAGGCTGCTCGGTGAGCAGGTCCTCGCCGTTGTAGACCGCCCGGCCCTTGGTGGCCTCGCCGTCGTGGAGATCCAGCAGACCGGTGATCGCGCGCAGCAGCGTGGTCTTGCCCGCGCCATTGGCGCCGAGCAGGGCGACGATCTCGCCCTCCGGCACATTGAGGCTCACGCCTCGCAGGACGAGCACCGCCTTGTTGTAGACCACCTCGAGGTTGTTGATCTCGAGCATGGAAGAAGGCCTTTGGGGTCGGGTGCCGACACCGCGGCACTGACGTGAGGGACGCCCCGTGCCGACGGTGCGCGCGGGCTCACTCTGCCGCCCGGCGCACCGCCCGCACGTTCGACCCTACAGGCCTTCCCAGCTCTCAGGCGTGGAGAAGTCGCGCACCGTCTCCCAGTCCTCCAGCGTCTCCCCCGGGGCGAGCACCCGGGTGTCGGTGGTGGTCACGTAGGGGAACTCGTCGAGGTCGATCGCCTCCGGGAACAGCCCGTCGGCGTCGTAGCCCTCGATGGTGCGCAGCGCCTCGTGGTAGCCGGCGCGGGTCGCGTCGCCGTCGTCCAGCGCCCGGCTGAAGGCCTCGAGCCCCAGCAGGCCCTGGGCGTAGGAGGCGACGAGGTAGAAGTCCGGCGGGTGCATGTCGCTGCCGTAGTCGTCGTAGGCAGCGAGGAAGTCGTCCATGCCGGCCACGTCGTCGCCCCACAGCGTCAGCCCGGTCACCCACCGGAAGTTCTGGTAGGTGGCCGCGGGCAGCACGTCCTCGTTGAAGAACTGGTCGATCCAGGCCGGCGTGTTGCCCAGCCAGACCGGGAAGTAGTCCAGCTGCGCGGCCGTGCCCAGGATCGGGCCGGTTGCCGACGGCAGCGTGGTCAGCAGCACGTGGGTGGCGCCGGCCTCGGCGACCTGGGTGACCGGCCCGGTCACGTCGGTCTCGCCCGGGGCGACCTCGACCTCGGCCACGATGTCGATGCCGTGGTGCTCGGCGGCGTCGCGGGCGCCCTGCAGGCCGTCCTGGCCGTAGTCGTCGCCCTGGTAGATCACCGCGAAGGAGAGGTCGTCGCCCTCCTCCTCGACGGCCCAGTCGACCGCCTGGTGGGACTCCACCATGTAGGGCGAGCCGATCGGCGGGGTGTACTCGTTCTCCGCCAGCCCGCTCTCCAGCGACGCCGGGAAGATCGTGACCTCCTGGGCGGTGGCGTCCTCCACCAGCGGCATCGTCGGCGGGGTGCCGAAGGAGGTGGCGATGTAGAGGATGTCGTCGACGATCTCCTGGAACGCCTGGACCGACTCCTGCGGGTTGTAGCCGTGGTCGCGCTCGACGAGGTCGATCGTCCAGCCCTCCGGCAGGGCGTCGATCTCGCCGGCGTTGACCTGCTCGACCAGCATGCGCTTGCCCACGGCGAAGGGCTCACCGATCTGGGCGGCCGGGCCGCTCTCGTCGTTGAGCGCGCCGAGGGTCAGCACCTGCTCGTCGAGGTCGACGCCCACGTCGGTGGCGATGTCGGCGTCGTCGTCGCCGTCGTCCACCGCGTCACCGCAGGCGGCCAGCCCCAGGGCGACCGCCAGCATCCCTGCGACGGGGCCACGCAGGCCCCGACGTCGACGCCCCGGCTGCCCCGGGGCCCCGCTCGACCTCATCATCGTCATCATCGCTCCCTTGAGCACGCATCGGAGCGCGGCCAGCGCCGCGGGGACCGCCCACGTCGCGTCGCCGTGCTCTCCCGTGGCGCGCCCCCCGCGCGCCCTTGGCAAAGAGCCTATGGCGCCGTGTCCGAATGGTCAACGACCACGGTCGTAGAAGTCCGCCGCCCCCTTGCGCCCGGGGCCGCGCGCGTTCGTGTGCCGACCTGACCGCGATGGCGTCGAACCGGCACACGAATGCGACCGGCGACGATGCCGCGGGCGCCGGGTCAGCTCACGAAGCGGATCGTGAGCGGGTACTGGTAGTCGCGGCCCTCGGAGGCGCGCACCGCAGCCAGGATCGTGACCACGATCCAGAAGACGGCCACGGCCAGCCCGAGGGGCACGACCACGAGCAGGGCCAGCCCGAAGGTCACGAGGCTGGCCACGACCCCGGCCACGAGCAGCAGCAGGATCGTGAGGTTGAAGTTGAGCGCCTCGCGAGCGTGGCGCTCGCTGAAGCCGTCGACCTCCCGGCGGATCAGCCACACCACCAGCGGCCCCAGCACCGCCAGGGCCACGAAGGAGCCGACGAAGGCGCTCAGGTGGGCTGCCATCGCCCAGTTGCGCACCTCGCTGGGCAGCCCCGAGGGGTGGCCGGCCGGCGGCGGGTAGCCCGTGCCCCCGCCAACCGGGCCACCGGGAGCACCCGGAGCGCCCGGACCAGCGGCGCCACCCGGGGCGCCAGATGACGATCCGCCGGCGCCGCCCGGGGCTCCGGGCGCGGATCCACCGGCGCCACCCGGTGCCTCGGACGACGATCCACCGGCGCCGCCCGGGGTCCCGGCTGCCGGCCCGCCGGGCCCGCCGGGGCCCTGGCCGGCGACGGGCCCCGCGCAGGTGGGGCACGTCGTCACGTCCGCAGGCACCTGCGCTCCGCATGTCAGGCAGGTCATCGTGGCGTCCTCGTGTCGTCTCGGTTCGCTCGTGGCCGCGACCGCGCCGGCTGGTCGATCCGCTCGCCGCGGCCGCGCACATCGGCCCCATCCTCGCAGCCCGATGCGCTCGGGGCCATCAGGGAGGCCCCCGTCCCGACCCTGAGATCCCTGATGCCGACCGGGCCCGCTCGCCGACAGCCCCGGGAGACACCGCCCCCCCAGCCAGCACCGGCAGCCAGCACCGCTCCCCCTCGGTCAGCACCGTCCCCGTCGCACCGGGCTCGGCGCAGCCGGACGCGCTCGCGTCAGGACGGCCAGCAGCCTGCGGGGTGGTCGAGCGCGTCGAGGCCCGCGCCACCGGTCACCTCGCCCTCCACGCGCAGCCCCCC
>SKLC01000200.1 GCA_007123425.1 Nitriliruptoraceae bacterium | reverse complement strand
GCAACGCCGAGGTGACGTTCACGCTGACCGCGCCGGAGATCCCCGCCGACTCCACGGTCGACGTCATCATCTCCAACACCCTCGGCCGACGGGCGCTGGAGGTCACCCCGGGCACCTCGTCGCGGGTGCTGGCCGACGGCGACGAGATCCCGCTGGAGCGCACCGGCACGCCGGTGGACGTCCCCGAGCTCGGCGACCGGTCGGCGCAGCTGCTCGGCGAGGTCAACGCCGAGGCGATGCAGGAGCTCACCTCGGCGCTCGCCGACGTCACCGAGGGCGCCGAGCAGGACGTGGCCGCCCTGCTCGAGGGCATCGAGGACGTCAGCGCCATCGTCGCCGAGCGGCGCGACGAGATCGGCGACGTGATCGCCCACGCCGAGACCGTGGTGGACGCCGCCGCCGACAAGGACGCCGAGATCGTGGCGATCATCGACGACTTCGGCCACGTGCTCGACCGGCTCGTCGACCGCCGCGGCGACATCACCCGCCTGCTGGAGGAGACCGCGGCGTCCAGCACCGCCTCCGCCGACCTCATCGAGGAGCAGCGCGCCCAGATCGACACCGTGCTCGCCGAGCTCCACCAGGACCTGCGCGTCGTCGACGACCACCAGGTCGACCTCGCCCACAGCCTCATGACGCTCGCGGTCGGCTTCGAGGGCTTCGCCTCGATCGGCTACTCCGGAGGCGACGCCCAGCGGGACAACCCGTTCTGGGGCAACGTGTTCGCCACGGGGCTCGGCAGCGTCGGGGTCGGCGCGCTGCTCGAGTGCAACGGCGCCATCGACACCGCGCTGACCGAGCTGCTGGGCCCGGATCCCCGCTGCGAGCAGGACCCGGGCGCCAACCCCACGCCCGGCGACGGTCCCCCGCGCGACGACGCCGACGGCCGCGGCGGCACCGAGCTGCCACCCGTCGAGCCCGACCGGCTGCTCGACGGCCTGCTCGGCGGCGGGACCACCGAGAGCCTCACCTCGTTCCTCTCCGGCCCGGGGGGTGCGCGATGAGCCATCGCGTGACCATGCTGTCCCTGCTCGCCGTGGCCCTGCTCGCCGCCGGGTGCGGGTGGCTCGGCGGCGCGGGCTCCTACACCGTCACCGCCGAGCTCTCCCGCTCCTACAACCTCTTCCCCGGCTCCCCGGTCCGGGTGGCCGGCATCGAGGTGGGCACGATCTCCGACATCGCCGTGCCCGAGGGCGCGGACACGGTGGAGGTCGCGCTGCGCATCGACGGCGACATCGAGCTGCCCGCCGACGCCTCCGCGGTGGTGATCCCCGAGTCGCTGATCGGCGAGCGCTACGTCCAGCTCCCCGCCCACGAGCAGGGCCCCACCCTCGGTGACGGCGACGTCATCCCGGTCGAGCGCACCCAGGTGCCCTACGAGTTCGACGAGGTGCTCGACAGCCTCAACCGCTTCGTCGGCGCCCTCGACGAGGACGAGATGGGCCGCTTCGTGGGCAACCTCGCCGGTGTCCTCGACGGGCAGGGCGACCAGCTCGGCCGCACGATGGACGAGGCGCACGAGGCCATCGGCGTGCTCCGGGACAACGACGAGGAGCTGATCGAGCTCGCCGGACGGCTGGCGGACCTCAACGAGACGCTCGCGTCGCGCGACGAGCAGCTGGGCGCCATCATCGAGGACTTCGACACCCTGGCGGCCTCGCTGGTCGACGACCGCGCGGACATCGACGAGGCGCTGTCCGGCCTGGTGCGCATGACCCAGCAGCTCGGCGACCTGCTCGAGACCAATCGCTCCACCCTCGAGCAGGACATCGCCACCCTCACCCGCGTGGGCCGGACCGCCCAGCGCAATCTCGACCATCTCTCCGTGGGGATCCTCCACAGCGCGGAGCTGTTCCGCCACGCCGAGCGCGCCATCGACCGCGACCGCAACATGCTCGCGCTGCAGAACCAGACCGAGCAGCTGCCCGGCCACATCGCCGAGGCCGTCGTCTCCCGGATCCAGGGCCTGTGCCTGCAGGCCGGCCTCGACGAGGACCTGTGCGCGGCGGAGCTGATCGAGGAGCTGCTCGGCGGCGAGATCTGCCTGCCCCCGCTGCTGCCCTGCGGCGAGGGCAGCGACGGCCAGCCGACGATCCCGCTCGATGAGGCGCTGGTCAGCCTGGCCGACGCGGAGCCCGACCTCGGCGAGGTGGTGCTCGAGGAGATGATGGAGCGAGAGCAGCAGCGCGAGCCGGACCCCGCAGCGAGCGACGACGACGGGGATGCGGCGGACACGGAGGCGGACCCGGAGGCCGGCCGCGGCCCGGGCGTCGGCGACCTGCTCGACGGGCTGCTCGGAGGAACCCGCCGATGAGGATCCTCGACCGCTCCCCGAGCCTCGCGTCGCTGCTCGCGGCGAGCCTCGCGCTGGCCTCCTGCGTGCCCTTCGGCGGCGACGAGCAGCTCGAGCTGACCGCCACCTTCGATGACGTCGGCGATCTGGTCACCCAGGCGCAGGTCCGCGCCGGCGACGTGCCCGTCGGCACCGTCACCGACATCGAGCTCGACGACGACTTCCGCGCCACGGTCACGATGCAGGTCGACGACGACACCGGGCTGCCCGCGGACGTCGAGGCCGCGCTGTCGCGCACCTCCCTGCTCGGCGAGCGCTACATCGACCTGCGGCCCCGGGGCGAGGCCGGAGCGCTCGACGACGGCCAGCACCTCGACGACACCCGGATCGTGCGGGAGTTCGAGGACCTGGTCCGCAGCGGGGACCACGTGCTGGCGCTGGTGGCATCGGACCAGCTGGGGGCCGCGGTCGAGACCGGCGCGAGAGCCTTCGGGGGCCGCGGGAGTCTCATCGGCCAGTTCGTCGCCGACGTGGAGAGCTTCGTGGGCCAGTACGACGAGGGCTCCGACGAGCTGCTGCGACTCATCGACACGCTCGCCGACCTGGCCGAGGGGCTGGCCGGCGACGCCGAGGCCAATGCCGAGGCCCTGGCGGTGCTCGAGCGGGCATCGACCGTGCTCGAGGAGGAGGACGACCGCCTCGTCGACGCCCTCGACGACCTCAACGACCTCGCCGACGTGGGCGAGCAGCTGCTGGCCGAGCACCGCGACGAGATCGACGACGCCGTCCGCCGCCTGCGGATCGTGCTGGCACAGCTCACCCGCATCGAGGGCGCCATGTCCGGGCTGCTGACCTGGCTGCCGCGGCACAACGTGCACGTGCCCAACGGGGTCGTGCTCGAGGAGGCCGAGGGCCACCACATGGCACAGGTCTGGCTCGACTTCGTGGTCTGCGGGGTCAACGACACCCCCGGCGATCCCTCCCGCGCGTGCGATCCCCCCAACCCCGGCGAGCGCGCTGAGGTGGACGCCTCCCCGCGCTCCGAGGACTGCTACGGCGACCTCGAGACCTGCCGCGAGGAGACCGACCGGGAGCAGGCGCGATGAGCGGTCTGGCCCCCCGCGTCACGGTCAACGTGCTGACGGTGCTGATCGTCAGCGCATTGGCGGTCGTCGGCATGTTCCTCACCTACGTCAGCGGCGTGCTGTTCGACGACAGCTACGAGATCCGTGTGCCCATGCCCGAGGGCGGCGGCGTGCAGCCGCTGCAGGAGGTCACCGTGCTCGGCCGCGCGGTCGGCCAGGTCGAGGACGTCGAGATCGCCGACGACGGCGTGCTGCTGACCCTGAGCATCGACGGTGACCGCCGGGTGCCCAGCGACGCGGCCGTGCAGGTGCTGCGCCGCTCCCCCATCGGCGAGCAGGCGGTCGACTTCGAGCCGGTCGAGGCGGGCTGGACCGCCGCGGAGCCGGGAGCGACGGTCGTGCCCCGCGACACCACCGTGCCCGCGCCGGTGCCGTTCCTGCTCGAGGAGACCGTCGGGCTCTTCGAGGCCATCGACCCCGACGACGTCGGCGTGGTCGTCCACGAGCTGTCGAACGCGCTGGCGGGTCGCGGCGAGCGGCTGCGCAACCTCAACCGGGACGCGCTGGAGCTCAACCGCACGCTCGTCGAGGGCATCCCCGAGTTCGAGCGCCTGCTGGAGACCAGCGAGCCGGTCCTGGCCACGCTGCGGGATCACCGCGACGCGCTGGCCTCCTCCTTCGGCACCGGTGCCGATCTCGCGGAGGTCGCCGCCGGGCAGCGCCCCAACCTCGAGGACCTGCTGGACAGCGCGGAGCCCGCGCTCG
>SKLC01000313.1 GCA_007123425.1 Nitriliruptoraceae bacterium | reverse complement strand
CGGCCGTGTCGAGGTCCCAGGCGGCGTTGGCATCCACCCGCACGTGCCCGTCCGCGCCCAGGGCGTCGCGCACGGCCGCGACCCGGTCGAGGTCGTCGGCCAGCTGCTGGCCCGGCTCGGCGACCTTGACCTTGGCGGTGGCGCAGCCCGAGGCGGCCACCAGGTCGAAGGCGGTCGCCGCGTCGACCGCCGGCACCGTGGTGTTGACCGGCACCCGCTCGCGCACGGGTGGCGGGAAGTCGAGCGTGGCCGCCTCCTCGGCGGCCGCCAGCCACGTCGCGGCGACCTCGGGCCCGTAGTCGGGGAAGGGCGAGAACTCGCCCCAGCCGGCCGGGCCCGACAGCAGCACCCCCGCCCGGGAGGTCACCCGCCGGAAGCGGTGGCGCATCGGCACCTCGAAGGGACGCAGCTGCATCAGGCGCCCTCGCGCGCTCGCCGCATGATCATCCTCGCACCGCCAGCCCGAGGGCCAACAGTAGGCCGATGGCGAGCTGATAGCGGCCGGTGGCGCCGAGCGCGGCGATCAGCAGCGGGCCGCGCTCGCGTCCGGGGGCGGTCTCGGCGTCGGGCTGCTCGGCCCGTGCGGCGGTGTGGACCAGGCTGGTCGCCCGCCCGGCCAGCGGCACCGCGAGCAGGGCCAGCAGCGGGCCGAGGTCCCGGGCCTGCTGCGCGGGGAAGGCCAGCAGGCCCGCGATCGCGGCCGCCGACCAGATCAGCCCGGTGAACAGGTGGACGGTGCGCTGCTCGCCGAGGCGCACGGCCAGCGTGCGCTTGCCCGCCGCCTCGTCGGTGGGGATGTCGCGCAGGTTGTTGACCACCAGCAGCGCGGTGGCCAGCGCGCCCACGGCCACCGCCGCGATCACCGCCCGGGGCGCGATCGCCTCGTCCTGGACGTACTGCGAGCCGACGGTGGCCACCAGCCCGAAGAACACGAAGACGAACACCTCGCCGAGCCCCATCGAGGCGTAGGGCCGCCGGCCGCCCGAGTAGCCCAGGGCGGCCAGGATCGCCAGCGCCCCCACCAGCAGCAGCTCCCAGCCCACCAGCGCGGCCAGCGCCAGGCCCGCGACCGCCGCCACCGCGAGCGCGGCCACGGTGGCGATCTTCATCGCGCCGGGGGTGACCAGGCCGCTGGCCACCGCCCGGCGCGGCCCCACCCGGTCCTCGGTGTCGACCCCGGAGATCCCGTCGAAGAGGTCGTTGGCGTAGTTGACCGCGACCTGCAGGCTCAGGGCCACGACCAGCGCCAGCGCGGCCCGCGACCAGGAGAGCTCCCCGACCGGGGTCGCTGCCGCGGCGGTGCCCACCAGCACCGGCACCACCGCCGCCGGCAGGGTGCGCGGTCTCGCCGCCTCGAGCCAGACCACCTCAGTAGTGGTAGGGGTAGGCGGACCAGTCGGGCTCGCGCTTCTCCAGGAAGGCGTCGCGGCCCTCCTCGGCCTCGTCGGTGCCGTAGATGAGCCGCGTGGCCTCGCCGGCGTAGACCTGCTGGCCGATCAGGCCGTCGTCGATGAGGTTCATCCCGAACTTGAACATGCGCGTGGCCGTGGGCGACTTGCCGTTGATCCGCGCCGCCCAGTCCAGGGCCACCTCCTCGAGCCGCTCGTGGTCGACGACGCGGTTGACCATGCCCATGCGGTGGGCGTCCTCGGCCGAGTACTCGTCCGCGAGCAGGAAGATCTCGCGGGCGAACTTCTGGCCCACCTGCCGGGCGAGGTAGGCCGAGCCGAACCCACCGTCGACCGAGGCGACGTCGAGGTCGGTCTGCTTGAAGCGGGCGTGCTGCCGGGAGGCGAGGGTGAGGTCGCAGACGACGTGCAGCGAGTGGCCGCCGCCGGCCGCCCAGCCCGGCACCACGGCGATGACGGCCTTGGGCATGAACCGGATCAGCCGCTGCACCTCGAGGATGTGCAGCCGCCCCGAGCGCGCGGGGTCGATCGACTCGGCGGTCTCGCCCTCCGCGTAGCGGTAGCCGTCGCGGCCGCGGATGCGCTGGTCGCCGCCGGAGCAGAACGCCCAGCCGCCGTCCTTCGGCGAGGGGCCGTTGCCGGTGAGCAGCACGCAGCCCACGTCCGAGGTCTGGCGGGCGTGGTCGAGGACGCGGTGGAGCTCGTCGACGGTGGAGGGCCGGAAGGCGTTGCGCACCTCGGGCCGGTCGAAGGCGACCCGGACGGTGCCCAGGTCGCGGGTGCCCCCGGCGCCGTCGGGGCCCACCGCCCGGTGGTAGGTGAGGTCCATCAGCTGCTCGAAGCCCTCGACGGGGCGCCAGCGAGCGGGGTCGAACAGCTCCGAGACCACGTCGACGTCCTCCGCGGGGATTCGGGGGCGAGGGGCGGGCCGTACGATACCGATCCGGTCCCCGCCGGATGTCGGGACGCGAGGCGTCCCCCGGGACGGCGACCGCCGAGGTGCACAGGTTGACCGACCAGCTCGTGGCGCTGCAGGCACCCCCCAGCGAGATCGGCCCGTGGCTGCGCCGCCTGTGGGACGCCGGCGACGCGGTCCTGCCGCTGGCCCCCGAGGCGTCCACCGCCGAGGTGCTGCGCATCCTGGACCGGCTGCGACCGGCCCGGCTCATGGCGGCCACCCCGGGCGGCTGGCGCGACGAGCCGCTCGCGGCGCCGCTGCCGATCGACGACGACCTCGCCCTGGTGGTGGCGACGTCGGGCTCCACGGGCGAGCCCAAGGGCGTGGAGCTCACCCACGGCGCCCTGGCCGCCTCCACCGCGGCCAGCGTGCGGCGGCTGGGCTGCCGCGACGGCGAGACGTGGCTGGGGTGCCTGCCCACCCATCACGTCGCCGGCCTGCAGGCCCTGCTGCGCTCCTGGGCGCTGGGCACCGAGCCCGAGGTGCACGACCGCTTCGACGTCACCGAGGTCGCCGAGGCCGAGGCGGAGCACGTCTCGCTGGTGCCCACGATGCTCGCGCGCCTGCTCGACGCCGAGGTGGACGTGGGCCGGTTCGCCACCGTGCTGCTCGGTGGCGCCCGGCCCCCCGCCGACCTGCTCGCGCGCGCCCAGCAGGCCGGGGCGCGGGTCGTGCTGTCCTACGGGATGAGCGAGACCTGCGGCGGCTGCGTGTACGACGGGGTGCCGCTCGACGACGTGGAGGTGTCCACCGGGCCGGAGGGCCGCATCCGGCTGCGCGGGCCGATGCGGTTCGCCGGCTACCGCGCCGACGAGGCGGCCACCGCCGCGGCGATCGACGAGGAGGGGTGGTTCGTCAGCGGGGACGTGGGCCGGTGGGACGGCGAGCGGCTGGCGGTGCTCGGGCGCGTCGACGACGTGGTGATCACCGGGGGCGAGAACGTGCCGCTGGCGGCGGTGGGCGCCGCGCTGCGCACCCACCCGCAGGTCCGCGACGCCGCCGCGACCGCCCGGGACGACGAGGAGTGGGGCCAGGTCGTCGTGGCCGCCGTCGTCCCACGCGACCCGGTCCGGGCCCCGTCGCTCGAGCAGCTGCGCACCCACGTCCGCCGCGAGCACCCGCCGGCGTTCGCCCCCCGCGAGGCCGTGATGGTCGAGGCGATCCCGCGCGACGGGCTGGGCAAGGTCACCCGCGCGACGCTCGACGAGCTCGTCGGCGGCGGCTGACGGCTGTGGCGCTCGCGCGTCGAGCCCACCGGCGACGGCTGACGTGCGCAGGGTCAGGCGTCGGAGAGCTCGAGCAGCATCACCGGGTCGGTGGTCGGCTCGGGCGAGCCGCCCTCCGGCTCGACGGTGACCCCGACGGCCACCGCGCGCTGGACGTCGCCCTGCAGCCGGTGCACCGTGCGCCCGCCCTCGTCGAGGTCGAGCAGCCCGACCGAGCGCGCGCCGTCCTCGCCGATGAGCCACAGCTCGTAGGCGTGGTCGGTCGGTGCGGGGTCCATCCCGTCGGCGACGAAGAGCGCCTCGCCACGCGACGGCGAGTGGACCACGCGGGCCACCTCGCCGTCGGGGCCCTCGAGGGTGACGGTGCTGGCGTCGGGGGCGGCGAGGACCTCGAGCATGGTCCCGGAGGCGGTCTCGAGCTCCTCGATGCGGTCGTAGAGATCCGAGAGCAGCATCCCCACCCCGGCGCCGAGGACCAGCGCCAGCGCGGCCGCGGTCCCCACCACGGGCCCCAGCCACCTGCGCCGGGAGCGACGGGCGGCGAGCTCGTCCGCCGGCGG
>SKLC01000006.1 GCA_007123425.1 Nitriliruptoraceae bacterium | reverse complement strand
TGCGCTCCCGCGAGGCGATGCAGCTCGCCCGTGCCAGCGCCGACGAGGCCCTCCGGGTCCAGGACGCGCGGGCGGCCGACCCGGCGCGGCGCTCGGAGCCGCGCCTCGAGGACGAGGTGGCCGAGGCGGTGGCGTTCGTGCGCCGATCCACGGCGAACGCGCCGCAGGCCCAGGGGCGCCTCGCCGTCAAGCTGGCCGAGCGGGGATGGCCGTCCGCGGTCGTCGACCAGGCCCTGGAGCGCAGCCGCGCGGCCGGGCTGGTCGACGACGAGGCGATGGCTGCCGCCTTGATCGAGGAGGGACGCCGCAAGGGACACGCCCCGACCCGGCTGCGCGCGGACCTGCGGCGCCGAGAGCTCGGGGAGGACGTGATCGAGCGTGCGCTCGCCGAGGTCCGCGAGGAGGACCCGGAGGCGGCCGCGTTCGACGTCGCACGTCGCAAGGCGGCCACGCTCACCGGCGTCAGCGCCGAGACCGCTTTCCGCCGGGTGGTCGGCCATCTGGCACGTCGGGGACATCCTGAGGCGCTAGCCCGCAAGGTCGCCCGGGCTGCGGTCTTCGAGGCACGCGACGCCGAGCGCACCGCCGGCCACTGACCGGGGCCCCTGGGGCGGCCGTACCCCGGCTGTCGCTGGCGACGTGGTGCCGGGGGCCCGGGGCATTCGGGAACGTGTCCTGGCATGATGTGCGTCCCCGACGGATGACCCTGGCCGTGACCACTGCCGACCACGTCCCGACCCTCGACACGCTCCGTGCGCGGGTCGAGAGCCATCTCGCGGGCTTCGACCGCGCCGAGCTCAGCGAGCCACCGACGCGCCAGGCGGCGGTGGTCGTCACGATCACCACGGCTCCCGGCGGCGAGCCGGCGTTCCTGCTCACCCGGCGCAGCCCACGGATCCGCACCCACCGGGGCCAGTGGGCCCTGCCCGGCGGCAAGCTCGACAGCGGCGAGACCGTCGAGGAGGCCGGTCTGCGAGAGCTGCACGAGGAGCTCGGCCTGCAGCTGCCGGACGCCGCCGTGCTCGGCCGCCTCGACGACTACCCCACCCGCTCGGGGTTCGCCATCAGCGCCCTGGTCGCCTGGGCCGGTCCGGATGCCGACATCGAGCCCGACCCCGACGAGGTTGCGCTGGTGGTGCACGTGCCCCTGACCGAGCTCGACCGGGACGACTCGCCGCGGTGGGTCGATCTCGACGATGCGCAGGGGCCCGTCATCCAGCTGCCGATCGGGGAGCACCACATCCACGCGCCCACCGCCGCCATCCTCTACCAGTTCCGGGAGGTCGCCCTCCATGGCCGGGCGACCCGAGTCGCGCACTTCGACGAGCCCGGCTTCGCACGACGCTGAGCACGGGTCCGCTCGCCTCGTCCGAACGGTCACCGGCCGAGGACCTTGCCCGAGCGGCCAAGGCTTGCCCCAGGTCCCTATCGTCACCGGCACGTGGAGGAGGGATGTCGTGGCTCGCGATGAGGCGTTTGGCGATCTTCCTGACGAAGCCCAGGACGACGGCGGCAGGATAGAGCTGCGCCCCGGCGGGGCGCGGCGGCTCGGCCAGCTGGTGGGCGGGGTGGTGGCCCTCGGGGGGCTTGCCGTCCTCGTCGTCGGCCCCGGTGACCTCGGCGGTGATCTCGGGGCGCGGTTGCTCTTCGGCCTCGCCCTGCTGGCGGGTGGTGGCCTCACCGTCATCGCGCGTGGCCGACGGCTTGCCTTCGACAGCACGGGTGTGCACGAGCAGGGCATGATGTCGTCGAGGTCGGTCGCGTGGACCGATGTCGGCGGTGTGGAACTCTCGGAGGAGTGGGGCAGCCGTGGCGGGATGACCCGGCGCCTGGGACCGCTCACGCTCAATGTGGGTGCCGGCGGCGGACGGGTCGGCACCCCGGGCCGGGCCGTGGGCGCCGGGAGGCACCAGCGGGTGCTCATGGTCCGCATCGTCAACGCGCAGGGGCGTGACCTCGCCCTCTCCCTGGATGGCGCTGACCTCGAGGAGGGACAGGCGTTGGTCGCCCGGCTTCGGGAGCGGATGTGGCTGCCGGAGGACGTGCCGGTCGACGTGGGCCGCTGACGCTCCATGACACCCGACGGCCGACCAGCCCGCGCGTGCCGCCGCGCGCCCGTGGCGCTCGTGGTGCTCGCGGTCCTGGCCGCCGGTTGCTCGCCTGCCGGGGACCCCGAGCGGACGGACGATGCCGACCCGGACGCCATCGGCGAGCGCCTCGAGATGGTGGCCGAGGGCGCGTCGTTCGTCGAGGACGAGGGTTGCTTCGGCGTGGATCTCGTCGGCCTGGAGGACGACGACGTGCGCTGCGGCCGGGTCGAGGTCCCGCTCGAGGCCGCCGAACCCGACGGGGAGCAGATCGATCTGGCCGTCGCGGTGCTCGACCCCGACGCCGCCGACGGTGACCGGCCACTGCTCGTGCTCGGGGGCGGGCCCGGTGAGGTGATGGTCGAGACCGCGCTGACCGAGCCGGTGGTGCAGCGCTCCTACCAGACGGGGCGCCCCACGATCGTCGTCGACCAGCGCGGGGTCGGCCACAGCCGGCCGGCCCTCGACTGCCCGGACATCGACGACGACGCCCTGCAGGGCACTGCCGACGAGGATCTCGAGATCATGCTCGAGCAGGTCGCCGACTGTCGGGACGGCCTCACCGACGAGGGCATCGACCTCGGGGCCTTCCACCACCGGGCCAACGCGATCGACGTCCACGCCGTGCGCGCCGCGCTGGGCCACGACGAGATCGACCTGCGCGGCACCTCCTACGGGACCCACGTCGCGCTGCACGCCGCCGCCCTCGACCCCGACCGCGTCGGCGCGCTGGTGCTGAGCTCCCCGATCGACCCCACGGGCAACTACCTGCAGGCGGCCGCGGGCGGCTTCCAGCGCGCCCTCGACCGTGTGGCGGTGCTCTGCGCGGCCGACGAGACCTGCGCCCGTGAGATCGGGGACCTCGACCAGGCGCTCACCGAGGCTGTCGAGCGCCTCGACGACGAGCCGGTCGAGGTGACCGTGGCGCCGTCCGACGGGGAGGAGACCACGCTCACCGTCACGCCCTCGACGTTCCTCAGCGGCCTGTTCTCGCTGTTCTACCTCCCCGACGGCGCCTTCGTGCTGCCCGCGCTGATCGACCGGGCCCGCGACGGGGACGTCGAGCAGCTCGCCGAGCTGCAGGTCAGGATCCAGCAGCAGCTGGAGGAGGCCATCGCCGTCGGCATGCACCTGTCCATGGTCTGCACAGCGGAAGGCGCGCACTTCGACGTCGATGCGGCCCTCGAGGGCGTGACCTCCCAGGTGCTGGTCGACCACTGGTTCGAGCACGGCATGACCGGGGGCGCCGCCACGCAGCGCACCTGCGAGACGTGGGCAGTGGACGCGGAGGTCGCTGCGGGCCAGATCGAGCTGCCCCGGGACGTCCCCGCCCTGGTGGTGACGGGTGGCTTCGACCACGTCACGCCGCCCGAGCTCGGGGAGGCGGTCGCCGACGGGCTGTCGACCGCGCACCTCGTCGAGGTGCCCATCTTCGGGCACGGGCCCCTGGAGGGCACCGACCTGCTCGCGGACGGGTGCGGCCGACAGCTGGTCAGCGAGTTCCTCGCGGACCCGCAGCGGGCGCCGGACACTGCCTGCCTGGACCGGCTGCCGCCGTACCAGCCACTGACCGAGCTGCCCCAGGCGCCGCTGTAGGCGGGTGCACGGCGGGGACGGCCGTGTCACTCCGGGGCCGGGGCAGGTGGGCTGCCCGCAGGGGTCGGGTCACGTGGGCTGCCGGGTCACAGGGGCTCCACGCGGGGCCGGGTCACGTGGGCTCGGAGGAGCCGCCGCGACGGGCCACCCAGCCGACGGCCGCGGCGACCACCAGCACGATGGCCGCGATGATCAGCAGCCACCGCAGCGCATCCAGGACCAGCCCGGCGATGCCCACGATCAGCGCCACCGCGAGCAGCGCTGCCGCCAGTCCCAGCGTCTTCTTCGTCCGATCCATGGTCGGCCTCCTCGCCTGCCCTCGGCATCGGTCCGGCGGGGGCGTCATCGCTGATCTCGGTGGCCGGCCCGGGAGCCGGCGTCGGTGGCGAGCGTGCCCGGCACGAGCCGGCGGCGCGGGACGACGCCGTGGCCGGCTGGTCAGTCCCGATGCACCAGCCCGGTCAGTCCCGATGCACCGGCCCGATCAGTCCCGATGCACCAGCCCGGAGGCGAGATCGTCCCTGCGGGCGTGGGCGCCGGCGGCCCGGCGACGGGCGTCGCGCTCCACGAGGTCGAACCAGCGGATGAACAGGGCGATGCCGACGATGGCGTAGATGAAGCCGGGCGGGACCCACATCAGCGTGCCGGCCATCTGCTGGTCCTGCAGGGCGGTGAGGCCACGGGCACCGTCGTAGGCCGCGTAGACGGAGCGGGGCGCGAAGGTCATCAGCGCCCCCAGCACGCCCCCCTGCGCGATGAGGCCACCCAGCGACAGCGTCGCCAGGGCGTGCTGCCGTCGGTCTCGGCGCGTGGTGGCCACGACGGCGGACCAGAACCACACGGCGGTCCCGACGAAGACCACGTGCTCGAGGAGGTGGACGGCGGCGTTGGTCGCCGCGAGGTCGTAGAGGGCGGGTGCGTGCCAGACCCACAGGGCCGCCGCGTGCACCGCTGCGGCCACCATGACCGGGGGAGGAGCCCAGCTGCGGCGTCGGAGGCTGGCGCGGCGCACCAGCCGCGCCAGCGCATGCCTGGCGCCCGGTGTCAGCGCGCGCCGGATCGTCGCCTGTGGCGCGCCGAGGGCGAGCAGCGGCGCCGCGACCACGGTCATCAGCAGGTGCTGGACCATGTGCACCCACAGCAGGTCACCCGCCAGGCCGGCCACCGGCGAGACCACGGACAGCAGCGCGACGAGCCAGCCGGCGGCGAACGCGGCGACCCGTCCGCGCCGGTTGACGCCGGTCTGGCGGCGCCGGAGGGTCTCGCCGTGCAGGTACAGCGCGCCGATGCCCACCAGCGCCGCGACGCTCGGGGCGTCGAGGACCCACACCGTCCACCAGGCGGGCTCGGTCATGGCACGGCTCCCGTCAGGGCGAGGGCGCTCACCAGCAGGCGTCGAGGAACCAGCGCGGCACGTTCTCGGCGATCACGACCGCGCCGAAGAAGACGTTGAGCGCCAGCCCGATCCAGCCGAGATAGCCGTCGCGCAGGGCATAGCGGTTCACCTCGCGCTGGGGAACGCCGCGCCGCAGCAGCCCCAGCGACACCCAGCCGCCGGCGACCGTGCCTGCCAGGCAGGCCACGGTGATCAGGTGCAGGGTCCACTGGATCCCCAGCGCGCAGGTCTCGGGCACCACGAGATAGGTGAGCCCGAGGTGGGTGGCCCACCAGTGCGGCCCCGACCAGAGCGCGACGAGCAGGCGCCCCCAGCCAGCGGGCACGTAGTCGAGGGTCTCGTCCGTCGGTGCGCTCACGGGCCCCTCCTCACCGGTGGGGGAGCAGATGGACCATCGCGAAGGCGGCCACGACGGTCGCGATGGTGTGGATCCAGAAGATCGCGGTGACCTTGAGCTCGAGGTGTCGGCCGGTGTCGATCATCCCCGCCACCCGCTGCACGAGCACGGCCGCGATCATCAGCGCGGACACGGCCACGAACGTCGCCGCGTAGCCCACGAAGACGTAGAACAGGGAGGCGTACACGTGCTCGTCCCAGTGCCAGGGCGCCTGCACCAGGTCGAGCACGAGGAACGCCAGGCACCCGGTCGCCGCCAGCAGCGCACCGAGCAGGATGTGGCCGGCCGCGCGCTCGCCTCCCGCCCGCATCGTGCGCAGCGCAGCGACCACGAGGGCGCCGGCTCCCACCGACAGCGCCAGCGCGAGCGCGCCGCGGGTCAGCACGGGGGCCTCGAAGCCGGCGGGAGGCCACTCGTCCTGGCCCCAGTAGAGGTAGACGCCGCTGACCACGAGCCCGGCCAGGGCCGTGCCCAGCACGACGATGGTCATCCAGATGCCCCACACTCCGATGGGGGCACCCTGCGGGCCACCCCGGACGGGGAAGGCGGTGCGTGAGATCCGCGTGCTCATGGTCACTCCACCCCCGGCCACAGCCATGCCGCCGCGCAGCCGACGCACGCCACCAGGCCGATGCCGATCAGGCCCACCGCGTCGAGCAGCACCCCGACGAGGAAGACCATGATGGCGATGGTCAGAAACAGCGGCCACAGCGAGTGGCCCGGCAGCGCGATCACGTGATCCGGCTCGGCGTCGAGCCCCGTCGTCGCGATGTTCTCGCGGACCCCCCGTCGGGGCTGGTCGAGTCGCTCGGCCCAGCCCTCCGTGCCCGCCTCGGCGAAGCGCGACCGGCCGTCCCACATGGGCTCGGGGCTCTCGACGACGGGCACGTACTGGTAGTTGAAGTTGGGTGCTGGCGAGTCGGTCGCCCACTCGATGGTGTCGCCGCCCCACGGGTCGGCCGGGGCCCGGGGTGCGCTGCGGCGGTGCGCCAGCAGCAGGTTGATCGTGAACAGCAGGATGCCGATGCCCATGATGTAGGAGCCGGCGGTCGAGGCGAGGTTGAGCCCCTCCCACCCGAGGCCCTCCTCGTAGGTCCAGATGCGCCGGGTCATGCCGAACATGCCCAGGATGTGCTGCGGGAAGAAGGCCAGGTTGAAGCCGATGAAGTTGAGCGCGAAGGCCCACTTGCCCAGCCCCTCCGTCATCATCGCGCCGGTGAGCTTGGGCAGGAAGTGGTGGAAGCCGCCCAGGATGGGGAACAGCGACCCACCGACCATCACGTAGTGCATGTGCGCGACGATGAAGTAGGTGTCGTGGACCTGCCAGTCGAAGGGCACGATCGCGACCATGACGCCGGTGATGCCGCCGAGCACGAAGATGACGATGAAGCCGATGACGTAGAGCATCGACGAGTCGAAGCGGATCCGGCCCCACCACATCGTGGCGATGAACGCCATGACGATCACCCCGGAGGGGATGGCGATCATGAAGCTGGCGGCGGTGAACAGCGACGTCGAGAGCAGCTCGATGCCGACCGCGTACATGTGGTGGACCCACAGGCCGAAGCTCAGGATGCCGATGGCCACCACGGAGGCGATCACCGGGGTCCGTGCGGCCATCCGCCGCCGACAGGCCACGCTGGTGATCGCGGCGGCGATCCCGAGGGCGGGGATGAGCTGGATGTAGACCTCGGGATGCCCGAACCACCAGAACAGGTGCTGCCACAGCAGGGGATCGCCGCCGCCGGCCGCGTCGTAGAAGGCGGTGCCGATCTTGCGGTCGAGCTCGAGCAGGAGCGTGCCGATGACCAGCGGGGGGAAGGCGAACAGGATCATCGCCGAGGCGACCATCCCGCTCCACGCGAAGATCGGCACCCGGCTGATGGTCATGCCCGGGGCGCGGAAGCGGAAGAAGAGCACCACCACCTCGATGGCGCCCACGATCCCCGAGATCTCGATCATGACCACGCCCAGCAGCCAGAAGTCGAGGTTGAGGCCCGGGTTGAACTCCTGGCGAGTGAGCGGCACGTAGGCGAACCAGCCGCTGTCGGGGGCCGCGCCGAAGAGGAAGCTCGAGAGCAGGAACAGCCCGCCACCGAGGAAGGCCCAGTAGCCGAAGGCGTTCAGCCGCGGCATCGGCATGTCCCGCGCGCCGAGCATGAGCGGCATGAAGTAGATCAAGAAGCCCTTGAGCATGGGCACCACGAACAGGAACATCATGATGCTCCCGTGCATGGTGAACAGCTGGTTGAACGTCTCGGCGCCGACGAAGTCGTTGTCGGGCACGGCGAGCTGCGTGCGCATCAGCATCGCCATGGCGCCGCCGACCAGCATGAACACGAAGGCGGTGAAGATGTAGCGGCGGCCCACCGCCTTGTGGTTGCACTGGCCGAGCCATCCGGTGAAGCCGGGTTGCTGGTCCCACAGCTGGTCGAGCGCCTCGCGATCCGCGACACCCTGGGGGCTGTGGGGCTGGTCGCCCTGGAAGGTCTGGGGCTGGTCGCTCACTCGAGACCCTCCAGGTAGTCCAGCAGCGGCTCGAGGTCCTCGTCGGGGATCTGCGTTGGCGGCATCGGGTTGCCGGCCTTCAGCCCCCACGGGTCGAGGATCAGCTCGGTCAGGTGCTCGCGGTCGTTGGGCGCGATCCCGGCAGCCAGGCTCTCGCGAGTGGCGAGGTGGGTGAGATCGGGGCCGACGCCACCCACCGCCTCGTGCCCGGTCACGGTGTGGCAGTCGGCGCAGCCGTACTGGAAGAACATCCGCTGCCCCTCGAGCGCCTGCTCGGTCTCGGGCTCCGCGGCCGGCGCGGCCTGCTGCTGCGCCCACGCCTCGAACTCGTCCGGCTCCTGGGCGACCAGGAACTTCACCATCTGGGCGTGGGCGATGCCGCAGTACTCGGCACAGTGGCCGCGGTAGCGGCCGGGCTCCTCGACCTCGAAGACCATGTCGTTGACCTGGCCGGGGATCATGTCGATCTTCCCGTGCACCCGGGGGATCCAGAAGCTGTGGATCACGTCCTCGGTGTGCAGCCGCAGATGGATGCGGGTGTCGGTGGGGACGTGGATCTCGTTGGCGGTGACGACATCGAAGTCGGGGTAGTGGGCCTCCCACCAGAACATGTGCCCGATCACGTCGATGACGAGGTCCTCGTCCTCGGGCACGTGTGCCACCGAGCGGCTGGTGAGGTTGGCCGCGACCAGCAGTGTGAACAGGATGATCGCTGGCAGGATGATGCCTCCCCACCACACGAGTCGGCTGCGCACCCGGCGGTCGGCATCGTCGTCGGGCCGCTCGGCGTCCGGTGCCATGGCCAGCGGCTCGTCCTCGATGGCGGCGGGGGGCGAGGCGAGCACGCCGGCGCGTCGCTGGTGCCGAGGTGCCGTGGCCGGCGTCGGCCCCGCCGGATCATCCGGGCCCCGGGCCCCGTCGTCGGGGGATGGCCGGCCGTCGCCACCCGCCCGCGCGGCCCGTCGCCGACGGACCGAGCGCCACAGGGGGACGGCCAGCAGCGCCATGACCACCACGTAGACCACGAGACCGAGCCAGAAGATGAACCACCACAGCGCCGCGATGTCCCCGGCCTGGGGGGCCACGGTGTCCAGCATCGAGTCGCGGGGATCGCAGCCGGCCACCAGCAGTGCGCTGACCAGCAGCGCAGCGTGGCTCCCACCGCGCCGACGCCCGGCCCGGATGCGCTGCGGTAGCACGTGTGCCTCCTCGACGTTCATGTCGTCGCCTCGGCGTCGTCGTGGCCGGCGCTCCCGGCAGTGCCCGCAGCCCGCTCCGCATGACGCCTGGCCGCCCGGACGGCGAGCAGGGTGGCGGCCACGGGCACGACCACCAGGGCGATCCGGAACGCCCAGATCACGCCTTCGACGGGGGAGCGCAGCCAGTAGGCGATCACGTCGACGCCCGCGGCGCCGGTCAGCACGAGCGTCACCGCCGTGATGGCCGCGGTCACCCCGGCGCGCAGCGGCAGGTCGAGCGGCCCTGCCAGCTCGTGGTGCACGATGTCGTCGCCGAGGACGGCGCGCTCGATGAGCGGATACACGACGAGCGCGGCGATCAGGATGCCGGGGATGATCACGCCGGCGACCAGCATGTTGGTGATGCGCACCGGGCCGATCACGAGGTCGATCGCAGGCACGATGCGCAGGCCGCCGGAGAGGAAGAACAGCGACCACGGCGGGTGCAGGGTGTTGGCGGCCTCCGCCGGCCGGAAGGGGCCCTCCAGCTCGAGGTCGGCCCAGGGGATCAGTGCGGCCGAGGCGAGCACCAGCGCGGTGGCGCCGGCCCCCAGCATCGCGAACCGTGCCGAGGCGTCGGGCCACAGGGGGCGCCCCACGGCGCAGCGGTGGACGTCGACGTCCTCGCGGGGCCACTCCGCCGGGGTGCGCCGGTGGACCAGCCACAGATGCAGCGCCAGCCCGCCGACGAAGAGCGGCGGCAGCACGAAGACGTGCAGGAACCATGAGCGGGTCACCACGTCGCCGCCGGGGAACTCCCCGCCGAACGCCAGCGGCGCCAGCGTGTCGCCCACCAGGGGGATCGACATCAGGGCGGCGTAGCCGATCCGCAGGCTCGCCCCGCTGACGAGATCGAAGGGCAGGTTCTCGCCGGTGTAGAGCATGCCGAGCACGAGGAGCAGCAGGCCCACGCCCACCAGGTGGTTGGCCAGGCGCGGGCGGCGGTAGGCGCCGGTGAACAGGATGCGCAGCAGATGGAGGACCGTGGCGGCCACGAACAGGTGGGAGGCGGCCACGTGCACCCGTCGCAGCAGCAGCCCGCCAGGCACGTCCTCGCTGATGTGCACCACCGAGGCGAAGTTCGCCGGCAGGGTGTGGCCGTCGTAGAGCTCGGACGACCCCTGGTAGGTCACGGGCTCGGTCGAGGGGTCGTACCAGATGGCCAGCAGCAGGCCCGTGACCGCGAGGATCACGAACATCGCGACCGCGAGATGGCCCAGCAGCCGCCAGACGTCGATCGCCCACAGGCTGGGCCGGGGAGCCGAGCGGCCCACCCGCCGATCGATCGCGTGCGCCAGGGACGCCACCGGCGACGTCATCGCTCGACCTCCCCGCCCAGGGGCCCGGGCGTGACCGGGAAGTCGTCGAGCGCGACCAAGAAGCCGTCGTCGTCCGTGCCGATCGGCAGCTGCGGCAGCGGCCCGGACGCCGGCCCGAAGGTCGGTGTGGCGGCCCGGCGCGCGTCGAAGGTCGCCTGGTGGCACGGACAGAACAGCGCCTGGTCGCGATCGCGGTAGAGCGCCACGGGACAGCCGGCGTGGGTGCAGATGCGGGAGTAGGCCACGAGGCGGTCGTCGACCACCCCGCCGAGATCCGTGGGGTCCAGCGGGTCCTGTCGGAGGCGGATCACCATCACGGCGGCGGCCTCCACGTCGACCGCGTCCTGGGGCCAGGCCGTCACGACGCCGCCCTCGGGCACGTCCCCGGGCCGCAGGCGGTCGCCGTCGTTGGTCACCAGCGGCACGCCGGGGGCCCACGCGCTGCCCCGGCCCCGACGAGGCCCGAGCTGCCGAAGGCCGACGAGGCCGCCGACGGCGCCGAGCGCGGCGGCGGCCACGGCGCTGCGGACCAGCAGCGGTCGCCGCCCGATCGTGGCGGCGACGTGGTCCTCGGCCAGCTCGTCGGCGAGTCGCTCCCCGCGCTCGAAGGAGAGCTCGCCCGCGTCGCGGGTGACCACCAGATGGTGGAACACGATCGCGGTGGCCATGAAGGGCACGGCCAGAGCGGCGGCCTGGACCTCCGTGCTCGCTCCGGTGGCCACCGCCCAGGCGCCGCCCACCAGCCCGGCGACCCCGATCAGCGCCCAGCCCAGGATCCAGACGGGGCTGCGCTCGTCGGACCGGTCGATCGGGCTGCCGGGCTCGCTGGGGCGCGACGCGCCGGCGGGCTCGGTGGGGCGCCCTCCGCCGGTGGGCTCGGTGTGGGGGGCGCCGGCGTCGGGCGGGGGCGGCGTGGGCTCGGGACGCTCCTCGGATCCGCTCACGGCTCCACCTCGTCCTCGGGGGTCGCGTCCCGGGGCAGGCCGGGTGCGGGCGTCGGGCCGCCCAGGCGGGACAGCCGCCGGGCCCGGTCCACGACCAGCAGCAGCAGCCCGGCCACGAGCGTGAGCGCGAGCGCGAACAGCGCCCCCGTGATCTCGTCGACCTCGTGGATGCCGAGCACCGTGGACGGCGCGTCGTCGGCCGCATCGAGGTACGCGGCGATGTCGCTGACCTGCTGGTCGTCGAGGACCTCCTCGCTGAAGGCGGGCATCTCGAAGGGCCCCACCCGTGTTCCCTGGAACGTGGCGACCTGATCCAGGCCCGCCAGCGGCGGCACCGTCACGCCCGCACCGGAGATCCCGCCCGCACCGCCGGCGCCGTGGCAGGCGACGCAGTTGCGCGCATACAGCTCCTGGCCGCGCCCCGGGTCGCCGGGCAGCACCTCGTAGGGCGTGCCGGGGACCTCGAGACGCTCGAGCATCCACGCGACGACGGCCTCGCGATCCGCGTCATCGAGCTCCTCGATGTAGACCCCCGCCTCGCGGCTGGCGATCGGCATGCGCCCGGTGCGCATGGTCATGTCGCTGTAGTTGATGTCGACGTCGTGGATGGCGGGGCCGGCGGAGACATCGCCTGCCGTGCCGGACCCGCCGAGGCCGGTCGGGCCGTGGCAGGCAGCGCAGTTGGCCTGGAAGATCTCCCCCCCGCGCACGATGGTGTCCTGGTCGACGTCCGTGGGCTGGGCCGAGGAGGGGGTGCCGCCCGTGGCCAGGGCGATGCCGCCCGCGAGCGCTGCCCACACGAGGGCCACGCCCGCGAGCGTCCTGAGCCACGTCCTGGCACCGGTGATCGCCGTCCTCCCGAGCCATGAAGGGGGCTGATGTCGGCCACGCCGTACCCAACACGACAACCACCGTCCTTCGCACACGGGCGCACCGTCCGAACGGGCGCGGTTCGGTGACCGCGTGGCCCCGGCCCCGTCGCGGCGCCCGCCACCGGCCTCCCGCCCCGGTCCGGCTCGGGGTCGCGGGGTGGCCTGCGCTAGCCTTGCGCCACGACCACGACCCACGAGCGCGTGCGAGGCTTCACGTGAACCTGCTGCAGACCTGGCTGATCATCGGCGTGCCCGGCGTGGCGACCGCGATGGGCCTGTTCGCCGGGCGGAGCAAGCTGCGCGCCTGGTTCGGCTACGGCGTGCTCGCCGCGCTCGTCGTGCTGTTCGCGACGGTGCCGGGCGATCCCATCTCGGCGGCGCTGGTCGGCCTGCTCGCCGTGGCCTACCTCGCCACCGGTCGGGGCACCGCCAAGGACGACGAGTACCTCGAGCACCACCAGGCGCGCGAGTCGCTGACGACCACCCCGTCGCAGACGTAGCCGGCCCCTGAGCACCGCGCCCGGGGAGGGTTACCCTCTCCGGGGTCTTCTCGCGCCGCCCACCAGAGTCGAGCAGTGCCATGTCGCGTCGTTTCGCCATTCGGACCTTCGGGTGCCAGATGAACGAGCACGACTCGGGTCGGGCTGCGGGCCTGCTCGAGTCGATGGGCTACCGGCGGGCCGCGTCGGAGGAGGACGCCGACCTCGTCCTGCTCAACACCTGCGCGGTGCGTGAGAACGCGGACAACAAGCTCTACGGCACGCTGGGCCACCTCAAGTCGCGCAAGGACGAGCGGCAGCGCGAGGGGGGCGACCTCACGATCGTGGTGGGCGGCTGCCTGGCCCAGAAGGACGGCGATCTCGTGGCCGAGAAGGCCCCCTGGGTCGATGTCGTCTACGGCACCCACAACCTCGGCCGGCTGCCCGAGCTGCTGGCCCAGGCCGACTCCGACCGGCTGCCGGTGGTCGAGCTGCTCGAGCAGCTCGAGACCTTCCCCTCGGCCCTGCCCGCCAAGCGCGAGGTGCGCCACCACGCCTGGGTCGCGATCTCGGTGGGGTGCAACAACTCGTGCACGTTCTGCATCGTGCCGTCGCTGCGCGGCCCGGAGCGCTCGCGTCGGATCGGCGAGATCGTCCACGAGGTGGAGGCGCTGGTCGCCGAGGGGGTGGTCGAGGTCACCCTGCTCGGCCAGAACGTCAACTCCTACGGGCGTGACCTGGCGGGCGCCTCGCAGTTCGCGCTGCTGCTGCGCGAGCTCGGCGAGGTCCGCGGCCTCGAGCGGGTGCGCTTCACCTCCCCGCATCCGCGGGACTTCACCGAGGAGGTGCTGCACGCGATGGCCGAGACGCCGAACGTGATGCCGCACCTGCATCTGCCGCTGCAGTCCGGCTCGGACCGCGTGCTGCGCCGCATGCGCCGCTCCTACCGCTCCCGCCGGTTCCTGCGGCTCGTCGAGCGCACACGGCAGCTGCTGCCCGACGCCGCGCTGACCACCGACATCATCGTGGGCTTCCCCGGGGAGACCGAGCAGGACTTCGCCGAGACGCTCGAGGTGGTCGGCGAGGTCGGCTTCGACCAGGCCTTCACGTTCAAGTACTCCCCGCGTCCCGGGACGCCCGCGGCGGAGATGGTGGACGAGTTCGTCCCCGACGAGGTGGTGGCCGACCGCTATCGGCGGCTCGAGCCGCTGGTCCGCGAGCAGTCCCGTCGGGCCCACCTGCGGCTGGTCGGCACCGAGCAGCAGCTGCTGATCGAGTCCCCGTCCAAGACCGACGAGGCGCGCTGGTCGGGTCGGACGCCCGGCAACCACCTGGTGCATCTGCCCGCGCCCGAGCGTGTCGAGGGCCACACACCCGCGTTCGCTCCCGGCGACCTGGTGACCGCACCGGTCCTCGAGGCGGCGACCAACTACGCGTTGGCGGGTGCTCCCACGCACGTGCGGCGCACCGAGGCGGGTCGGCGCACGGCCGCGGCGATGGCTCGCGGCGAGGGCTGGCGGCTGGAGGCGGCCGCCACCACGCCCGCGCCCGAG
>SKLC01000046.1 GCA_007123425.1 Nitriliruptoraceae bacterium | reverse complement strand
GGTCGTGCTCGGCCGTCTGGATCAGCGCGGGTGGCAGGCCGGTGAGGTCCTCGGCGAGCAGTGGTGAGACCCGGGCGTCGGTGGGCGGTGTGTCGCCGAGGTAGTGGGCGACGAACGCCTCCATGTCGGCGCGGGTGAGCACGATCGCGTCCGCGTGCTCGTCGATGGAGGGGGAGGCGAACGTGGCGTCGGTGGCGGGGTAGAGCAGCACCTGGGCGGCCAGGGCGGGCCCGCCGGCGTCGCGCGCCTGCTGGGCGACGACCGCGGCCAGGTTGCCGCCAGCGCTGTCGCCCATCACCGCGATCCGGGTGGGATCGCCACCCAGATGCTCGCCGTTCCGGGCCAAGGCGGCGACCGCGGCCAGACACTCCTCGACCGCGGCCGGGAAGGGGTGCTCGGGAGCGAGGCAGTAGTCGACCGAGACGACCAGCGCGCCGACGTCGGCCGCGACGTGGCTGCAGATCCAGTCGCCCATGTCGAGGTCGCCCAGGACCCAGCCGCCACCGTGGAAGTGGACGACGAGCGGGAGCGACTCCGCGGAAGCGCGCCGAGGCCGGTAGGAGCGAACCGCGAGGTACCCGGCGGTGGTGGCAAGCACCCGGTCCTCGAGGTCGACCGCCGCTGCGAGCCGGCCGATGAAGGGCTCGGTGACCCTGGTGCGGGGGATGCCGCGTCGTCGGGCCTGCTTGATCTCCTCGAGCGTCATCGAGGCGATCGAGCCCCGCCGAAGGAGCTTGAGCGCTTCGCCGGCGAGCCGGGCACCCGGTTCCAGTCGCACCACGCACTCCTGTTGGGGCAGCGATCCCACATCCTACGGCCGGGCACCGCGCACGCCGTGCCCGGCTCGTCGGACCGGGGCGCTGGGAAGCACGGTCCTGGGGCCGTGCGCTCGCCGGCCGTTCAGCGGCGTCCGGCGGTCGCACGCGTCCTCGTGCCCGGATTCGCGTCCGCGAGCCCGTCTGGGTACGTTGCGCACATCACCGCGGGGTGGAGCAGTTCGGTCAGCTCGCCGGGCTCATAACCCGGAGGTCGCAGGTTCAAATCCTGCCCCCGCTACCAATCTCGCATGCAAGAGCGCCGGAAATGCCCAACTCTCGGGGTTTCCGGCGCTCTTGTATTCGCTACCCGGTGGAGCTTCTCGCCCGCGAGGGGGAGAAGTCTCTCGCCTCTGTGCACCGCCGGTGCCCGGGCGTGGCAGCGCTGGCGCTGGCGGTCACGGCGCTGCTCGATGCGCGCGATCTCCACCCGACGACCCCCGCGACGTCTTCGCGCGAGAGGCGGTCGACGGGACCGAGCCGAGGCAGCCGCCCCTGCCAGCACTACCTGCTCGACCCCGCACCGTACGCGAGGTGGTCCCAGTGCCACACGCCGTCCTAGGGTTGCCGCCGCTGCGGGGACCGGTCAGGTGGGTGCAGAGTTGGACGAGCTGGCGATCCGCATCGAGGGGTTGGGGAAGCGCTACGGCGAGGTCGTGGCGCTGGACTCGCTGGACCTCGAGGTGCCCCGGGGATCGGTCTTCGGGTTCCTGGGACCCAACGGTGCGGGCAAGACCACCGCGATGCGGATGCTGCTGGGGCTGGCACGGCCCACCTCGGGGTCGGCCAGCGTGCTGGGCTTCGACGTGGTCACCCAGAGCCTGCAGGTGCGCGAGCGCGTGGGCTACCTCGCGCAGCTGCCGCGCTTCTACGAGGAGCTCAGCCCGCGGCAGACGTTGCGGTTCGCGCTGGGGTTCTTCCCGAAGGACCCCGTCCGCCGTGTCGAGGACGACATCACCGAGGCGCTCGACCTCGTGGGCCTGGCCGACAAGGCCGATCACCACGTCGGTGGGCTGTCGGGTGGGCAGCGCCAGCGGCTGGGCATCGCCCAGGCGTACGTGCACCGGCCCGAGCTGCTGATCCTCGACGAGCCCGCGGCCGCGCTGGACCCCATCGGGCGGCGTGACGTGCTGGAGATCATGCGCCGGCTGAAGGGCACCACCACGATCTTCTACTCGACCCACATCCTCGACGACGTCGAGCGGGTCAGCGACACGGTCGCGGTGCTGCACCGTGGCCGGCGGGTCGCCCAGGCACCGATCGAGCAGCTGCTGGCCGGCAGTGACGCCGCGTCGTTCGTGGTGGAGGTCCGCGGCGACGGCCAGGACGCGGTGGGGCGCCTCGAGGCGCTGCCGTGGGTGAGCGGGGTGCAGGCCAGCCCGCTCGAGGGTCGGACCCGCCTGCGGGTCTCCGTGGATGATGTCGACGTCGCCGAGCAGCGGCTGCTGCGTGAGCTGCTGGACGACGAGAACCTGTGGATCGTGTCCTATGCCGCCCACCGGCTCGACCTCGAGCAGGTCTTCGTCGAGCTCGTCGAGGAGGTGCCCACATGAGCGCCACGACGACGACCCGCGGGTCACGTCCCCTGGCCGGCATGGCCAACCTGACTGGGCGGGAGGCGGCAACATGGTGGACCACGGGACGGTGGCGGCTGCACACCGTGGTGTGGACGGCCGTGCTGGGCGGGCTGCTGTGCCTCATGCTGTGGGTGCTGCCCACGGTCCTGGATGCGGCAGAGGCCCAGGGTGGCGTCTCCGGCGAGCCATCGGAGGTCGCGCTGCAGTTCCCCGACATGGCTGCGGTGGTCATCGCGCTCGGGGTCGTGCTGCTCACCCAGGGGCTGCTGCTCGACGAGCGGCGCAACGGCGTGCTGGAGTGGCTGCTGTCCAAGCCGGTCGGCCGCCCGGCCGTGGTGCTGGCCAAGTTCGTGGGCCAGGGCAGTGCGCTGCTCGTCACCGTGCTGCTCGTGCCATGGCTGGTCGTCCATGCGCTGCTGTCGATCGCGGACGGGGGGCTGTGGAGCCCCACGAACAGTCTGGCGGCCATGGGGGTGCTGGCGCTGGTGGTCGCCTTCCACCTCGCCCTCGTGCTCGCGCTGAGCACGCTGACCAGCAGCCGGGTGGCGATCCTGGCCGTGCCGATCGTGCTGATCGTCACCAGCGACGGGATCACCAGCCTGTGGCCCGAGCTGTTCCACGTCATGCCGTGGTCGCTGGGGCCGCTCGCATCGGTGCTGCTGGCCGAGGGTGCGCTCGTCTCCGGCTGGCCGATCGTGGCCACCGTCGGCTGGACGGCCGCGCTGCTGCTCGCCGCCTCGCTGCTGCTCCACCGTGCCGAGCTGTAGCGGCACAGCTCCGGCCACTGCCCCGGCCACCACGATCGTCGCCGTTCCACTCGCCCGCTAGCACGGGGCGGGGCATCAGCTCCAGAGCAGCCACAGGATCACGAGCGTCCCTGCGGTCACGAGGCCGACCGCCGCCACGAGCACCCGGCCACGCTTGGGCATCGCGGTCGCCGTCAGGCTGGTGAGGCTCGTGGCGATCAGAAGCCCGGTGGCTGCGCCGATGGTCAGCCCCATCGTCAACTGGCCGAGCAGGATCCCGACGATCATCCCGATCGCCGCGCCTGCAGCGACACCCAGCGGGAGGTACCAGCCGGTGGGACGGTCCGTCGGCGTCGAACTGTGGTTGGTCATCGCTGCTCCTGGCATGGATCGTCGAACCGCCCCCTCATCAGCAGCCAACGCGAACCTCGTCGTCGTCCACACCGCGCATGGTCACCAGGCGCGGAGGGCCGAAGCCCCTACCGCGCGGTTGCCTGCGGTCTACTGCCAGCGGAAGCGGGTCAGGGCGACGAGGAGCCCGGCGATGGTCCAGGCAGCGACGACGGCGAGCTCGCCGCTCAGCAGTCCACCGGTGGCGAACGCCTGCCGGACGGCATCGACCAGGGGCGCGATGGGCAGCCAGGCGGTGATGGTGGGGATGATGTCGGGCAGGGTGTCGCCCAGCGGGAAGATGCCGGAGAGGAACACCAGCGGCAGGAACGTCGCCAGCGTGACCGCGGGGACCGTGTCGGCGTCGGGCACCAGCGCGGTGACGGCCATGCCGAGGGCGGCGAAGCAGGCCACACCCGTCGCCAGCACCAGCACCAGTGGCAGCCAACCGGCGCTGTGCGGGACGGTGCCGTAGAGCAGCCATCCGGCGGTCAGCACGATCGTGACGGTGATCGTGGTGACCCAGAACACCGACAGGATCCGTCCGACGAGGTAGGCCCAGGCCGGAAGCGGTGTGCCACGCAGGCGCTTGAGCAGCCCGCGGTCCCGGGCGACCGCGACGAGCTCGGGGAGGGCGACGTAAGC
>SKLC01000003.1 GCA_007123425.1 Nitriliruptoraceae bacterium | reverse complement strand
CGGTGCGGGCGGTCGTGGGCGGCGGCGCGCTGCCCGGCGTGGAGCTGGACTCCTGGGCGGTCGCCCTGGGCGGCGCGCCCGCAGACCGCATCGAGCAGCGGCTGCGCCAGGGCACGCCCCCGGTGGTCGCCCGGGTGGACCAGGGCCGCGTGCTGCTGGACCTGCGCACGGTCCCTCCGGCCCAGGACCCGGACCTGGTGGATCTGGTGCTCGAGGCCCTGGAGGGCTGAGCGGGCCGGTGCGCCGAGGGACCCTGGGCGTCGGATTACCGGTTGACGGTGGTGCCCCGCTCGTAGCCTCGCCACGAGGCGAGGAGAGCGCCATGCGTGACACCGGGCCCGCCGCCGCGCCCGGACCGTCCCGGGCTGCCGCCGCAGCCACGATCAGCACCGTGGTGGGCGCTCCGCTCGCGCTGCTGGCGGTGCTGCTCCGCTGGCCGGCGCTCGACGTGCAGTGGGAGCACCAGCCGGCGCACTTCTGGCTGGTGCTGGCGGCGGCGGCCGCCACGACGGCGCTGGGCTACAACGTGTCGGTGGCGGCCAGGCGGCGGGGCGACGCCCGGCTGCTGCTGGTCTCCCTGGCCTTCATGTCCGGGGCGGGGTTCCTCGGCCTGCATGCCCTGGCGACGCCCGGGGTCCTGGTCGGGCCGAACACGGGCTTCCACCTGGCGACGCCGATCGGGCTGGCGCTGGGCAGCGTCTTCGTCGCGTTGTCGACGGCGGAGATGGGGCCGGAGGCCTCCCGACGGCTCATGGCACGCGCGGACTGGCTGCTCGGGGGACTGCTCGTGCTGTTCCTGGCCTGGGCGGCGATGTCGCTCGCCGAGGCGCCGCCCCTGCACGGACCCACCGGCGACGAGACGCTGCAGGGCTGGCAGGTGAGCTTCGCTGTGCTCGGTGTCGCGGGGTACGGCGTGGGAAGCTGGGGCTATCTGCGACTGCACCAGCGGCGGCGCCAACCGTTCGTGCTGGCGGTCGCGGCGGCCTTCGCCCTGCTCGCGGCGACGATGGTGGTGGTGGCCTTCTCCGCCAACTGGCGCCTCTCCTGGTGGGAGTGGCACGTGCTCATGCTCGTGTCGTTCATCGTCATCGCCGCGGCTGCTCGCCGCCAATGGCACGAGGAGCGCTTCAGCGCGCTCTATCTCGAGCAGACGCTCGCCGGCACCACCGAGGCGAGCGTCCTGTTCGCCGACCTGCAGGGCTTCACCACGTTCTCGGAGCGCGCGACGCCGGCAGAGGTCCAGACCATGCTCGGCACCTACTTCTCGCGCCTGGTCCCGCTGCTCCGGCGGCATGGTGGACAGGTACATCAGCTCATCGGGGACGCGATCATGGTCGTGTTCAACACCCGGGGAGACCAGCCGGACCATGCCGCGCTGGCCGCCCAGGCGGCGTTGGCCATGCAGGCCGAGGCCTCAGCCATCGCCGATGCCCACCCGGGATGGCCTCGCTTCCGAGCGGGGATCAACAGCGGCGAGGTGGCCGCTGGCGTGCTCGGGGGGCACGGCCACCGCAAGCACGACATCGTGGGCGACACCGTCAACCTGGCCGCGCGCCTGGAGTCCGAGGCGCCCGTGGGAGGCGTCCTGATCGGGCAGGGCACGCTGGAGCGGCTCCCGGCCGGCGCCGTCGTCGAGGCGCTGCCCCCGCTCCAGGTCAAGGGCAAGGAGCGGCCGGTGGCCGCCTACGTGCTCGAGCACCTGGCCGAGTGACGGCTCCACCTGGGCGACGTGCCGGCGCAGGCCGGTCCCACCACCCTCCCGGGCCACGGCAGATGGACGGCGTCGTGCGCGCGCCGCCCTCGCCACTTCTGTCGGGGCCGGGACAGGCGCAGGATGCCGGGTGTGGGGATGGACCCGACGCACCGCGCCGTCGCTGACGACGACGCAGGGGCCACGCACCGTCGCCGTGCCGGCGCGCGGGCTCCAGGCTTGGAGGCGGGCCATGACCGAGCGACCAACCATCCTCGCCGTCGACGACGATCGAGGTGTCCTGCTGGCCGTCGAGGAGGACCTGCGGGCCCGCTACGGCGCCGACTACCGCATCGCCACCGCCGGCTCCGGCGACGAGGCGCTGCAGCTGCTCCGGCAGTTGCGGGTCCGCGCCGCGCCGGTCTCGCTGCTGCTGGTGGACCAGCGCATGCCCGGCATGTCGGGCGTGGAGCTGGTGGCCCACGCGCGCGAGCTCTACCCCGACGCGAAGCGGGCCCTGCTCACCGCCTACGCCGACTCGGACGCGGCCATCGCCGCGATCAACGACGCCGACATCCATCACTACCTGCTCAAGCCCTGGCACCCACCCGAGGAGCGGCTCTACCCGGTCCTCGACGACCTGCTCGAGACCTGGCGCCCACCGCGGCCCACCGCGGAGCTGCGGCTGGTCGGCCACCGCTGGTCGCAGCCCTCCACGGCGGTGCGCGAGTTCCTCGGCCGCAACCTCGTGCCCTATCGCTGGCTGGAGATCGCCAGCGACGACGAGGCCGACCAGCTGCTGGAGCTCGTCGGCCGGGATGCCAGCCATCTGCCGGTGGTGGTGCTCGGCGACGGCACGTCCCTGGCACAACCGGAGCCCATCGAGCTCGCGGAGCGCATCGGCCTCCACGTGCACGCCGAGCGCGACGCCTACGACCTCGTGGTCGTCGGGGCAGGGCCCGCGGGCCTGGCTGCGGGGGTGTACGGCGCCACCGAGGGGCTGAGCACGCTCGTCGCCGAGCGCACCGCGGCAGGCGGGCAGGCCGGCACCAGCTCGCGCATCGAGAACTACCTCGGCTTCCCCTCCGGGCTCTCGGGCGCCGACCTCACGATGCGGGCGCGCCAGCAGGCGGCGCGGTTCGGCGCCGAGATCCTCACACCCGCCGAGGTGACCCGGATCAGCCGCGCCGACCCGTACCACCTGGTGACCTTCGCGGACGGGTCCGAGGTCACCGCCGCCGCCACGGTGATCGCGACCGGTGTCGACTACCGCACCCTCGACGTGCCCGGCGTCGCGGCGCTGACCGGCGTGGGCATCCACTACAGCGCCGGCCGCGCCGAGGCGATCGACGCCACCGGCGGATCGGTGTACGTCGTGGGCGGCGGCAACTCCGCCGGCCAGGGGGCGATGTTCCTGTCGGGGTTCGCCGAGCAGGTCACGATGCTGGTGCGCGACGACACGCTGGCCACCACCATGTCGCGCTACCTCATCGACCAGCTCGAGGCCACCGACAACATCGCCATCCGCTATCGCACCAGCGTGACCGACGCGAAGGGCGTCGACCACCTCGAGGCGCTCACCCTCGACGACGCCGGCGCCGGCACCACCGAGCAGGTGCCCGCCGACGCGCTGTTCGTCTTCATCGGGATGGCGCCCCGCACCGACTGGCTCGACGGCCTCGTCCAGCGCGACGGCGGCGGCTTCGTGCGCACCGGGACCGACCTGGGCCCCGACTACCGGGGCTGGTCGCTCGAGCGCCCACCCATGCCGCTGGAGACCAACGTCCCCGGCATCCTCGCCGCCGGGGATGTGCGCCACGGCTCGGTCAAGCGCGTGGCCTCCGCGGTCGGCGAGGGCTCGATGGCGGTGCGGTTCGTGCACGAGCGGCTGAGCGAGCCATGAGCGCCGTGACGGCGGAGGCGCTGCGGGTCGTCCCCCTGCTCGCCGAGCTGCCGGCGCCGACCCGGACGTGGCTGGCCACCGTCGCCGAGCCGATGGACCTCGAGGCCGGCGAGGTGCTGCTCGCCGAGGGCGACGAGGCGGACGCGCTCTACGTCGTGCTCGACGGCGAGGTGGAGATCATCAAGCACCTCGACGAGGACGTGCTGGTCGCGGTCAGCGGGCCCGGGGCGCTGGTCGGGGAGCTGTCGGTCGTCCACGCCCGGCCCCGCACGGCCACCGTCCGTGCCGCGACCCCGGTGCGTCTGCTGCGCTTCGACGCCGGGGTGCTCGCCGAGCTCGTCACGGATCGCGACCTCGCGCTGGCGCTGCTCGACACCGTCGGGCGGCGCACGCAGGAGCTGGAGCTGCAGCTGCGCCACCAGGAGAAGATGGCACAGCTGGGCACGCTCACCGCCGGCCTGCTGCACGAGCTCAACAACCCCGCCGCGGCGGTCGACCGCAGCGTCGTGCGCCTCGGCGAGGTCACGGCGGCCCTGCAGGCCCCCGACGCCGCGCCACGCGACCGGCAGGTGCTGGACCGCCTCGGCGACCTGCTCG
>SKLC01000364.1 GCA_007123425.1 Nitriliruptoraceae bacterium | reverse complement strand
GCTGCTGCTGGGAGCTGGTGAGGTTGCCCAGCAGCCCGATCTCGCCGAGCAGGCCCTCGGCCAGCGGCCCGAGCATGACGAACGCGAGCGCGCCGAGCACGGCGCCGACCACGGTGCCGATGCCGCCGAGGACGATCATGGCGATGTAGTCGATCGACATGAACAGGTTGAACGGGGGGTCGACGGTGACGAACTGCTGCTGGTAGCCGTACATCGCGCCGGCCACGCCCGCGAAGAACGACGAGATGCCGAAGGCCTCGAATTTCGCCCGGGAGACGTTGACGCCCATCACGGCGGCGGCGACGTCGCGGTCGCGCACCGCGGCCATGGCCCGGCCGGTGCGCGAGCGCCGCAGGTTGGTGGCGAACAGCACGGTCGCGATCGCGATGATGAGGAAGATCACATAGATCTGGTGGGTGCTGCCGAAGGAGTAGGGGCCAAGCTCCCAGGGTGTGGCGCCGACCCGTGGCCCGTCGAACCACCAGTACATCGGCACCGAGGTGCCCGCGTGGCCGCCGCTGACCCAGCGCCAGTGCACCAGGATGTGCTCGACGAGGAACACCAGGCCGACGGTGACGATGGCCAGATACAGGCCGCGCAGGCGTAGCGCGAAGGGTCCGATCGCCAGGCCGACGGCGGCGGCGATGATGCCGGCGACGGGCATGCCGATCCACCAGGGCATGCCGAGCTGGGTGGCCAGGGCGGCGGCGGTGAACGCGCCGATGGCCAGGAAGGCGGCGTGGCCCAGCGAGATCTGGCCGGTGAACCCGGTGAGGATCATCAGGCCCACGGCGCCCACGATGGAGACCAGCGCGAGGTTGGCGATCGTCATCCAGCGGCCGCTGGCCTGCAGTGGGTAGGTGAGCAGCAGGATGGCCAGGACCACGACGCCGACCTGGCGCCAGCGCGAGGCCAGCAGGCGCAGGTCGTCCTCGTAGCGGGTGGCGAGCGGTGTGGTCGGCATCTAGACGCGCTCCACCTCGCGCTGCCCGAAGAGTCCGTAGGGGCGGACCATCAGGAACGCGATCATGATCACGTACGGGAACACGGTGTGGAAGTTCTGTCCGAAGGCACCGAGGTTGGGGTTGATGTAGCCCTGGGCGAGCAGCTCGAGCACGCCCAGCGACAGGCCGCCGATCACGGCGCCCAGCGGTGACTCCAGGCCACCGATGAGCACGGCCGGGAAGGCGCGCAGCGCGATGAAGCCGATGTTGACGTCGACCAGCCGCGGGTACATCCCCAGGAAGATGCCGGCCAGGGCGGCCAGCGCCCCCGCGATGAACCAGGAGATCATGAACACCCGGCCCACGGGGATGCCCAGGCCCAGCGCGACCTCCTGGTCGGTCGCGGTCGCCCGCATGCCCACGCCGATCTTGGAGCGCTGGAACAGCCACCAGAAGCCGACCAGCACCAGCGCGGTGACCGCCATCGCGCCCAGCGCGTTGTAGGTGACCACCGCGCCGCCGATGCTGGTGGTGCCGGTGTTGTCCCAGGGCGAGGGCATCCCGCGGGCGCGCACGCCCCAGATGGCGGTGACCAGGATGCGCACCACCAGCCCGACGAAGATCGTCAGGATGATGGTGACGAACACCGGCCGGCCCACCAGCGGGCGCAGCACGCCGCGCTCGATCACCACGCCCACCAGGCCGGTGACCGCCATGGACACGGGCAGCGCGGCCAGCCAGGGCACCCCGACGGCCAGCAGCGTGATCATGATGAAGGTGCCCAGCATCAGGATCTCGCCGTGGGCGAAGTTGAACACCTGCGAGGAGCGGTAGATGACGACGAAGCCCAGGGCGATCAGGGCATAGATCGAGCCCAGGGCCAGGCCGGCGAAGAGGAGCTGGAGGAAGAGCTGCACGTCAGTACATCTCCTCGATCAGGTGGCCGTAGCGCTCGTGGAACGTCTTGCGCCGCACCTTCTGGGTGGCCGTGAGCTCCTCGTCGTCCTGGTGCAGCTCCTTGGACAGCAGCCGGAAGGCGCGCACGTTCTCCACCCGGGCCAGGGTCTTGTTGACCTCGTTGATCTCGCCCTGGATGAGCTCGACCACCTCGGACTTGGAGGAGAGGTCGGCGAACGAGGTGTAGGTGATGCCCTGCCGCGAGGCCCAGTTGCCCACGTTGTCGGCGTCGATCTGGATCAGCGCGCTGACGTACTTGCGCCGGTCGCCGATCGCGACCGCCTCCTTGATGTAGGGCGAGGTCTTCAGGGCGTTCTCGATCTGCTCCGGGGAGAGGTTCTTGCCCCCGGCGGTGATGATGATGTCCTTCATGCGGCCGGTGATCGACAGGAAGCCGTCGGCGTCGACCTCGCCGACGTCGCCGGTGTGCAGCCAGCCGTCCTCGTCGATGGTCTCCGCGGTCGCCTCGGGGTTGTGGAGATAGCCCAGGAACACCGTGTCGCCGCGGATGAGCACCTCGCCGGTGTCGGCGTCGATGCGGCACTCGATGCCCGGCAGCGAGCGGCCGACGGTGCCGATCCGGTTCGCGCCCGGCGGGTTGGCGTGGCTCGCGCCGGCGCACTCGGTCTGGCCGTAGCCCTCCCCGATGGGGATGCCCACGCCGTGGAACCACCACAGCAGCTCCGGCGCGACCGGTGCGGCGCCCGAGACCGGGAACCAGCAGCGGCGCAGCCCCAGCCGCTCCTGCAGCGCCCGGAAGACCAGCAGGTCGCCCAGCCGCCACAGCGCACGGTCGAGCAGGCTCAGCGTCTCACCGTCGTGACGCTTCTTGGCGATCTTCTGGCCGCGCTCGGTGAAGAAGGTGAACAGCGCCTTCTTGATCCGCGAGGCGTCCTGGACCTTGACCAGCACGTTGGAGTGCATCTTCTCCCAGATGCGCGGCACGCCCACGAACACCGTCGGCGAGACCTCCCGCAGGTCCTCGGCGACCGTGTCGATCGACTCGCCGAAGTGCACCGTGGCGCCGGTGGCCAGCGGCAGGTAGAGCGTGAAGATCTTCTCCGCCACGTGGCACAGCGGCAGGTAGCTCAGCACCTGCTCGTCGTCCTGATAGCCGAAGGCCTCCACACCGGCGTCGGCGGTCACCGTGACGTTACGCGAGGACAGCATCGCGCCCTTGGGCGGGCCCGTGGTCCCCGAGGTGTAGACGATCATGCAGGCGTCGTCGGGATCGAGCCGGGCGATGTGCTCGTAGAACGCGTCGGGGTCGGCCTCGGCGAGCTGGGCACCACGCGCGACAAACTCCTCCCAGCCGATGAGCCGGTCGTCGTCGTAGTCGCGGGTCCCGCGCGGATCGACCACCACGACCGTGCGCACGCTCGGCGTGTCGTCGCGCACGGCCACGAGCTTGTCGACCTGCTCCTGGTCCTCGGCGACGACCAGCACCGACTGCGAGTGGTGCAGGACGTAGGCGACCTCGGGCTCGGGGTTGGTGGGATACACACCGACGCTGCGCGCACCCACGGCCTGGGCGGCGAGATCGGCGAACACCCACTCCTCGCGGTTCTCCGAGAGGATCGCCACGTGGTCGCCGGCCTGCACGCCCGCATCCAGCAGCGCCATCGCCGTGGCGCGCACCTGCTCGAGATAGCCGGCCCAGCTGCGCTCCTCCCAGACCCCCAGCCGCTTCTCGCGCAACGCCGGGTCGTCCGGACGGCTGTGGGCCAGATGGACCAGCCGTCCGGGCAGGGTGTCGCGGGTGACGCGCTCGAGCACGTCGGTGGGACTCGTCACGGTGCTCATTCGTCAACCTCCGCTGACGTGCCGAGGTAGGCCTGGACGACCGCCGGATCGTGCTGGACCTCACGCGGCGGCCCATGGGCGATCTTGCGGCCGAAGTCGAGCACGGCGACCTCGTCGGCGAGGTCCATGACCACGCCCATGTCGTGCTCGACGAGGATCTGGGTGATCCCCAGCTCCTCCTGGATGTCGAGGATGTAGCGCGCGACGTCCTCGGTCTCCTCCTGGTTCATCCCCGCGGCGGGCTCGTCGAGCAGCAGCACCTTGGGATCCATCACCAGGGCGCGGCCAAGCTCGATGCGCTTCTGCACGCCATAGGGCAGGAAGGAGGCCGGGCGGTCGCGGAAATGCTCGAGGTCGAGGAAGTCGATGATCTCCTCCACCCGCCGGCGGTGGCGCACCTCCTCGCGCCGGCCGCGGCCCAGCCACAGCGCGTCGCGCCACCACGAGGTGTCGTAGTGGACGTGGCGGCCGACCAGCAGGTTCTCCAGCGTGGTCAGCATCGG
>SKLC01000089.1 GCA_007123425.1 Nitriliruptoraceae bacterium | reverse complement strand
GGGCTGGCCGTGCTCGCCTGGGCGGCCACCACGGTCGCGCTCCCGGTCGCCCGCGCGGCCCTGGGCGCCTCGCCCTCGGCGCCGCGCTGGCCGGTGGTGGCCGTGTGCGTCTGGTTCCCGGTGGTCGTCTGGGCCGATGTCGCCGTCGTGCTCACCGGCTCGTGGCGCTGGCTGAACGTCGTCGGGGTCGCGAGCCTCGCCGGTGTGCTCGGCCAGGCGATCTGGGCGACGCTGACCTACCTCGCGCCGATGCTGCGTGGACGCACCACGCCACGCCGCACGGAGCTGCGCACCCGGCTCGACCGCGGCGCGGGCATCCGCACGACCGCCTACCAGCTGGGGGTCCTGCTCGTGCTGGCCGACCTGGTGGTGCGGCCCGAGGCGGCGCCGATCGCCGGCGCGGGCTGGACCCTGGTCGCCGGCCCCCTACTGGCCACCCTCGGCGCTGTCGGCTGGCCCAGTGCCGTGCGCGCCGAGGTCGCCGGCGGCCTCGACCGCTGACGCCCGCTCCATCAGGCCGACCGCGACGTCGCCGAGCAGGCGCTGGGCGGTGGACCGCGCGAGCCGGTGCAGCGCCACGCTGTCGAGGGCCGCGCCGAACCGACCGCCCGGAGGCTGGTAGCGACCGTCGAGCACCAGCGACGACGCGCCCTCACGCAGGTCGATGCCCAGCTCGCCGTCGAAGCTCGGCAGCAGCCGCTCCGCGAGGCGGGCCGAGCCGCGCTCGTCCTCGTCGGGCTCCACCGGGTCCCAGGACAGGGCGCGCCACAGCGTCGTGCCCGCGGTCCAGGGCTCGCCGACCCGGGCCACGACCTGGCGGGGGACGCCGCCGCCCCGCACGCGCATCGACCACCGACCCTCGCCGAGATCCTCGGCCTCGGGCAGCCAGGCGGGCGAGGCGAGGAACAGCTGCTGCAGCAGCACGGGGGTGCCCTGCACCGGCTGGAACGCGCTGACGGGCGTGCTCACGTCGACTCCGGGTTCGCCGACAACGACAAGCCCGCAGCCTGACCGGGGACGGCTGCGGGGGCCACCGTCCTTGTGCCCACGATCTCGGGACCAAAGACCCTGGAGCGGCAGGGGCCGATGCGCTCGCGTGACCGGGCACATCGCCGCCGACGCGGCCCGGCCGCGAGGGTCGTCAGACGAAGCAGTCCATGCACACGAACCGCAGCGGCCGCTCACCCCGGCACTCGATCGCGTGCTGCTCGTTCGGCCGCACGAAGAAGACGCTGCCGGGCTCGAGGGGCTCGCGCCGGTCGCGCAGCCGCACCGCACCCTGCCCGGCGACGACCACCCCCTGGTGCGCGTGCGGGTGCCGGTGGTAGGGCGTGGAGCCTCCGGGCTCGACGTCGAGGACCTTCAGCTCGACGTCCTCGACCCGCTTGAGATGCCGCACGTCGACGCCCGGCGCCTCGGCCGCCTCGGCCGGGTCGAGGTCGTCGAGGTGGCCGACCCGGGTGGGCTCCGCCTCCGGCGCGTCGGCGTGATCGGCGAGCACCGCCGCCCGGGTGGCGTGCACCTCGACGCCGACGGCGATCCGCTGCTGGGCGTCGGCGGGGATCAGCCGGCGCATGAGCTCGAGGACCTCGTCGGTGAACAGCGGGTAGGCGGCCACGTCATCGATCCCGAAGGTCTCGCGCTGGGTGATCTGCACGTCGACGAAGCCCGCTCGTGCCAGCTTGGCCGCCAGGACCCGCTCGCTGACGGCACCGGCGATGCAGCCGGCCCAGGCTGCGCCGCTGGCGAGCACCTCGGGCGGCAGGTCCTGCTCGACGGCGAGGTCGACCAGGCACAGCCGGCCGCCGGGCACCAGCACCCGCGCGGCCTCGGCCAGCGCGCGGCTCTTGCGCGGCGAGAGGTTGAGGGCCCCGTTGGAGATCACCACGTCGACCGAGGCGTCGGCGACGGGCAGCGACTCCATCTCCCCCTCGCGGAACTCGCAGCGCTCCCCCACCGCCGCGGCCGCGGCGGCCGCCCGGGCCCGCTGGCACATCTCCTCGAGCAGGTCCACACCGATCACGCGCCCCGTGGGCCCGACGCGGCGCGCGGCGAGGATGCTGTCGATCCCGCCACCACAGCCGAGGTCGAGCACGACGTCCCCCGCGGCCAGCCCCGCCCGCCGCACGGGATCGCCGACCCCCAGGGCCCAGCCGATCGCCTCCCGGGGGACCTCGGCGAGCTCCGCCGCGTCGTAGAGGCGCGTCGCCATCCGGGGCCCGGCGCCATGGGGAAGCCCCCGGTAGGCGACGCGCACCACCTCCCGGATGTCGTCCTGGTACATCAGGTCGTCAGCCACCTCGGCCATGCTCCTCTCCGCTCACTCGTCGTGCCGTGCCGCGACGTCGCCGACCTCGAGCCCGTCGATGACCGCCTCGAGCCGCGCCTGCGCGTCACCCGGCAACGACACCGAGGTCCGGGTGCGCAGCAACCGGCGCAGCTCCCGGGCGAAGGCCAGCTCCCCGCAGCACCGCAGGCAGAAGGCCAGGTGCTCGTCCAGGGCCGACTGATCGCGGGGCTCGAGCTCGTGGTCGAGGTAGCCCCAGAGCCGCTGGACGGCGGCGCGGCAGGTGATCGGCGCCGTCACGACGACCCCCTCCCGAGCCCGGCCGGTGCCGGCGCCCCGTCTGGACGGCCGCCGGCACCGGCGTCACCCGCGGCACGGCCCTCGTGGTCGGATGTGGCGGCCAGCAGCCCCGACTCCTCGGCGTAGCGCCACAGCTCACGCTCGAAGCGCTGGCGGCCCCGGTGCAGCTGGGAGTGCACGGTGCCCACCGGCAGCGCGAGCATGGCGGCGACCTCGGTCGCGTCGAAGCCCTCCACGTAGCGCAGCACCAGCGGGGCGCGCTCGTGGTCGGGCAGCCGCTGCAGGACCAGGTGCACGTCCTCTTCGCTGAAGGCGCCCAGGAAGTCGACGTGCAGGGTGTCGGAGTACGGCAGCGGGTCCTCCTCGACGAGCGTGTCGTAGAGCGAGAAGCGCTCCTCCTCGTCGACGAGGAGCTCGCTCGGACGGCGTCCGCGTGCCCGCAGACGGTCACGCCAGACGTTGGCGAGGATCACCCGCAGCCAGCGCGGGCCCGCCTGGTGGTCGGCCAGCCCGTCGAAGGCCCGGCAGGCCCGCACCAGCGCCTCCTGGACGAGATCCTCCGCCTCGTCACCGGCCAGCCGGCGCGCGAGGGCGTACAGGCGCGGCAGCTCCTGACGTGCGAGCTGCTGCAACGCGGCGCGATCCGTGGTCTCCACCACCACCCCCAGCACCGCCATGCTCGCTCGGGCGAGCGCGGCTGTCCAGTGTCCCGCGGGTCAGACGATCTCCAGCGAGGTGTGCACCGGGACGGGGTTGGCCAGCACGTCGCGGACCGGCGAGGTGTCCTGGACGTAGGAGCACAGCTCCGTCAGCTGCTCGTCGGTGGCGTTGGGGCTGGAGACCCGCCCGGTGACCCGGATCTCGGTGAAGCCCGGCCGCGGCCCGTCCTGGCCCAGGAACGGGCGCACGTCGAGGTCGCCCTCCACCTCGTAGTCCATGCGCGTGATCTCGATGCCCTGGGCGGCCGCGTTGGCGACGTAGCCCACCGCGTAGCAGAAGCCCAGCGCCTGCAGCACCAGCTCGACCGCGTTGGGACCGTGATTGCCGCCGAGCAGCACGGGCGGCTCGTCGCCGTGGAGCTCGAAGGGCGTGGGGCGGCTGTCGTCCTGCTCACCTGCGTGGGTGAACGACTGGATGCGGCCGATGCTGTGGGTCCCGTCCTGCCAGGTGCTGGCCGCGCGGAAGGTGAACGTGCCCACGTTCGGGTCGGACTGGGTTGCCTCGATGGTCTGGACGAGCTGGTCGACGTCGATGCCGTTGCGCAGGGTCGTGGTCGTGGCCATGGCGGATCCCTCTCCTCGTTCTCGCCCGACGGGCGCGTGCCCGTCCGGGGCCTCTCCTCGGCGGCCGTTCCCGCCGTTACCCCCAAGGACGTCGGTGGCCGCCCGGTCCTTGCCTCGGCCCCGTGCGTGCCCCGACCACCGAACACGGGTGTCGGCCTGGCGCACTCGAGGGCCGCGGCGCGCCCTGTGACGCGAGGCGGCTCGTCGCCCGCCGACGCGACTCGGCGGACGAGATGGCGACCTCAGGGCTCCAGCGACTCGGCGCGCCGGCGCCGCGTGCCCACCCACACCAGCGACCCGGCGGCCAGCAGCGCCAGCCCCCCGCCGACCGCCACCAACGGCAG
>SKLC01000419.1 GCA_007123425.1 Nitriliruptoraceae bacterium | reverse complement strand
TGCAGCGCCCCGGGCGCCTCCTGGGGCCCCGCGGCCGAGGGGCCCTGCGTGCGCTCCGGCTGCTCGTCCATGGTGGGACACGGTACCTGCGGGGGCGTCCGCGACCGCTCACCGGGTGCCGTAGAGCCCGAGCTCGCGGACCCGATCGTCCACCGCCGGGGGCACCTGGAAGCGCGTGGGACCGCCGTGGCGGTAGCGGCGACGCAGCTCCGTGGAGGACACCGCGATCTCGGGCACCTCGAGGCACGGCAGCGTGCGCAGCTGCTCGGGCACCTCCTCGATGCCGTGCCCCGGCCGCGTGACGATGACGAACCGCGCCAGCCGCAGCGCGTCCTCGCCGCGCTCCCAGCTGGGCAGGCCGATCGCCGCGTCCACGCCCACGAGGAAGTGCCACTCGACGTCGGGCTCCTCGGCCCGCAGGACCTCGAGGGTGTCGGCGGTGTAGGTCGGCCCGCCGCGGCGCACCTCGCGGTCGTCGGCCACGAGCCCCGCCTCGCCGGCCACCGCGGTCTCGACGAGCGCGACCCGCGCCTCGGGCGCCGACACCGTCGACTTCATCCAGGGATCGCCCGCGACCAGCAACCGCACCTCGTCGAGGCCGAGCTCCACGCGAGCGCACTCCGCCACCACGAGGTGCCCCACGTGGGGCGGGTCGAAGGTGCCCCCCAGCAGCCCGACGCGGCGCATGGCGCTCCCTTGGTCACGTCCCGGAAGGCTAGCGGCGGGCCACCGCGGCCCGACACGGCTCAGGCGTCCGACTCCGGCGAGCCCGAGCGCGAGGGCCACGGCTGGGTCTCGAGCAGGTCGGCGACCCGGATCCGGCCCTCCTCGACGAGCCCGGTCGCGGCGTCGAGGATGCGCCAGTCGTGACTGGCCCGGTGCAGCGGCTGCGACTCCACGTAGATCACCCGCAGCTCACCCTCCTCGAAGCCGCACTGCTGCTGCACCGCGGCCAGCAGCTGCTCGTGGTGGAGGTGGCCCTCCCCGAAGTTCCACCCCAGCACCACCCCCGCGATCCACTCGCCGTCGTGCACGTGGTAGCGCTCCAGGTCGTCCACCGCGTGAGGCAGCAGCTCGTTGAGAGCGCGCCCGTGCAGGTGCATCGCCCGGAAGGCCTGGGCCTTGCCCAGGATGGCCGCGCGGGTGAGCTCGTCGTCGTAGAGCCGCTCGAGCTGGCGCTGGACGATGGGCGCGCTCTTGGTCAGCCTCTCATCGAGCCGGGTCTGGCAGCCGTCGCGGAACAGCCACATGCTGGTCGCCCAGTTGCCGGCGTAGTAGCGCATCGAGGGCAGGAACGACCAGTCCCCCGGACGCAGGTTGCCCAGCACCGGCCCGAGCAGCACCCCCGCCACCAGCAGCGCGATCAGCGCCGACGAGCCGAGCTCCAGCGGCGTCACCTGGGCGTTCGCGCCGAAGAGGAACAGCCCCGCGTAGATCGTGAAGACGTTCCACTCCAGCGGCACCCCCATCGGGATGCTCAGCAGGATGAACAGGTGGAAGCTGGCCATGACCACGAGCCCGACCGTGGTCAGCCAGCCCCCCTGGCCGAGCAAGAGGATGACGGGGAAGGCGTACTCGATGGCCGTGCCGCCGTGCCCGATCGCGCCGGCCAGCCTCGAGGCCCGCAGATCGTCGGGGAAGTCGCGGTACATCGCCCGCTTGAGCCGCCTGGACCGCATGATCGGGCTGTTGGAGATCATCACGGTGATGACGCCGGCGAAGTGATGGTTGAGCTTCGAGGAGGCCGCGCCCCACCAGATCGCGATCTGCACCACCTGGGAGCCGGGGATCACCTCGGCCGGGAAGCAGAAGACGATGAGGAAGACCCAGTGCACCTCGGCACGCGCGGCGAGGAAGATCGTCTTGTCCCGCAGCCCGAGCAGCGGCAGCAGCGCCACGATCGGCAGCACCACCTCGGCGGTGAGCTCTGCGGCCAGCATCGCCCGGACGCCGAGCACGATGATGGCCAGGTAGAGCACGACGTCGACCAGACCACGGCGATGCCCCGCGGTCAGCGGGATGCGCGGCCACGGAGGCAGGCGGGTCGTGCCCGGACGCAGCCAGTACAGCGCACCGCCGATCGGCGGGAGGAAGCGGGCGGTCAGCGGCCCGCTGGCACCACCCAGGCCGGTCATCTCGAACAGCAGCGTCCACACCACCGCCTTCTGGAAGGCGATCGGCTCCGACCACCAGCTGCCGATGTCGCCGAGCCCGCCCAGGCCCGGGGTCGCGGCCACGAACGCCATCCAGCCGCCCACGTAGAGCAGCAGCTTGAGCACGTAGAAGCCATAGGCGCCGGGCGGCGAGCCGAACCCGTGCTCGGCCCAGTGCAGGCACATCATGCGCACGCGCTCGTGGTACGGCCGGCGGCGCCACTGCGCGAGATCGAACTCGGGCAGCCGCGGATCCATCACACCCATGGACGCTCCTTCCCCGGGACGGACGCTAGCCCCGGGCGGGGCGCGATGACGTGACTCACGACCCGCGAACCGCGCGCAGTACGCTTCGGCTGCCGAGAGCCGCCGAGACGCGCGAGGAAGCGATGGCCGATCCGACGAAGATCCTGCTCGACGAGAGCGAGATCCCCACCCACTGGTACAACGTCGTCGCCGACCTGCCGGCCCCGCCGCCTCCGCCGCTGCACCCAGCGACCCACGAGCCGATCGGCCCCGACGACCTCGCACCGCTGTTCCCGATGGCGCTGATCGAGCAGGAGGTCTCGGCCGAGCGCTACATCGAGATCCCCGAGGAGGTCCGGGAGGTCTACGAGCTGTGGCGTCCCTCGCCGCTGATCCGGGCCAAGCGGCTCGAGCGGCTGCTGGACACCCCGGCCAAGATCTACTTCAAGTACGAGGGCGTCTCCCCCGCCGGCTCGCACAAGCCCAACACCGCGGTCCCGCAGGCCTACTACAACGCCGCCGCCGGCACGAAGCGGCTGACCACCGAGACGGGCGCGGGCCAGTGGGGCTCGGCGCTGGCGTTCGCCGCCGCCCAGTTCGCCCTGGAGTGCGAGGTGTGGCAGGTCGCGGCCTCGTTCACCCAGAAGCCCTACCGCGGCTCGATGATCCGCACCTGGGGCGCGACGATCCACTCCTCCCCCTCCGACCTCACCGAGGCCGGGCGCGCCATCCTCGCCCAGGACCCCGACTCCCCGGGCAGCCTCGGCATCGCCATCTCGGAGGCGGTCGAGGTGGCCGCGAGCTCCCCGGACGCGAAGTACGCGCTGGGCAGCGTGCTCAACCACGTGCTGCTGCACCAGACCGTCATCGGCGAGGAGGCGCTGAAGCAGCTGGCCGAGGTCGGCGACTCCCCCGACCTGATCGTGGGCTGCACCGGCGGCGGCTCGAACTTCGCCGGGCTGGCCTTCCCCTTCCTGCGCGAGAAGATGGCGGGCCGGATGGACCCGCACGTGCTGGCGGTCGAGCCGGCGGCCTGCCCCACCTTCACCAAGGGCGAGTACCGGTACGACTACGGCGACGTCGCAGGCATGACCCCGCTGGTCAAGATGCACACCCTGGGCCACGACTTCGTCCCGGACCCGATCCACGCCGGTGGCCTGCGCTACCACGGCATGTCCCCGCTGCTGAGCCACATGTACGAGCTCGGCCTGTTCGAGGCCGAGGCGCTGCCCCAGTCGGCCTGCTTCGACGCCGCGGTGCGCTTCGCCCGCACCGAGGGGATCGTGCCCGCGCCCGAGCCCACCCACGCCCTGGCTGCCGCCATCCGCGAGGCCGAGGCGTGCAAGGAGACCGGCGAGGAGAAGGTCATCCTCACCGCGCTGTGCGGGCACGGCCACTTCGACATGGCGGCCTACGACGCGTGGTTCGCCGGCGAGCTGGTGGACCACGACTACCCCGAGGACAAGGTCCGCGAGGCGATGGCCCGGGTGCCCGAGATCGGCTGAGCAGCATCGACGAGACGACGCGCGCGGAGCTCGCCGAGGCCATCGACGGCGAGCTCGCGCGCGGCCGTCGGCGCCTGGCCGCCCTCGATCGGGACTTCGACGCCATCGTGGCCTCGGCCGCCGAGGCCAACACCGACGACGAGCACGACCCCGAGGGCGCCACGATCGGCTTCGAGCGAGCGCAGGTGGCGGCGCTGCGGGACGAGGCGCTCGCGCGCGTCGCCGAGCTCGAGGCGGCGAGGGCCCGGCTCGACGAGGGCGCCTACGGGACCTGCGAGTCCTGCGGCACCCGCATCGACGTCGAGCGGCTGCTGGCGCG
>SKLC01000254.1 GCA_007123425.1 Nitriliruptoraceae bacterium | reverse complement strand
TCGACCCGGAGCGCGGCGGTCTCGGCGGGGCGGGCGCGAAGCAGCAGGTCGCGGGCCGGGAGCCGGAGTTCCCCGGCCCGGACGAGGTGGACACGCGCCGGCCCGAGCACGCCGGTCAGCACGGGGTGCCCGGGCGGGACCCCTCGCCGACCTACTACGACCTGCCCGTGCTCAAGGAGCCGGTGTGGATCTGGTCGGTGCCGGCCTACTTCTACGTCGGCGGCGCGGCGGCGGGCGCGGCGCTGCTGGGCGCGGTCGCCCAGCTCGCCGACCGCGACGGCCACGCGACGCTGATCGACCGGTGCCGCTGGGTCGCCATGGGCGGCACCGTGCTCAGCACCGCCTTCCTGATCGAGGACCTCGGCCGGCCGGCGCGGTTCCTGAACATGCTGCGGATCTTCCGGCCGACCTCGGCGATGTCGGTGGGCTCCTGGATCCTGGCGATCAACAGCACGGCCGCCGGCGCGTCGGTCGTGCTGCCCCGGCTGGGGCTGCGTCGCCTTGCCGACTCGGCCGGGCTGGGCGCGGGGGCCTTCGCCCCCATGCTCGGCACCTACACCGCCGTGCTGATCTCCGACTCGGCGGTGCCGGTGTGGCAGGCCACCCGGCGCAGCACCCCGGCGCTGTTCGCCGCGTCGGGCCTGGTGGCGGCCACCTCGGCGCTGGAGCTGCTCGACCACGACGAGCGCGACGAGGTGCTGCTGCGACGCCTGGCCACCGGCGCCAAGGTGGCGGACCTGCTGGCCAGCGAGGCGGTGGAGCACGAGGCGGGCAGGCTCGAGCGCGTCGGCCGGCCGCTGCACGAGGGCGCCTCGGGGGCGATGTGGAAGACCGCGAAGGCGTGCGTGGCCGGGTCGCTGGCGGTCTCGCTCGTGCCCGTGCCACGTGGCTGGCGTCGGTGGCGTCGACGGCTCTCGGCCGTGCTCGGCAGCGTCGGCTCCCTGGTGACCCGCTTCGCGCTGTTCCACGCCGGGACCGCCTCCGCCCGGGATCCGCGGGCCACCTTCGAGCAGCAGCGCGCCGGCCGGGGCGCCCGCGAGGTCACGGGCGAGGCGGGCGTGGTCGGACCCCGGGGACGGCGGGCCGACGAGCCGGTCCGCTGAACGCCACGCCCCGCCTGGAAACCACGTCGTGCTGGACGTGGGCGGCGCGAGCGGCGATCATCACTCTCGGCCACCCGTATCGGAGCCGTGATGAGCGCCAGCGCGACCACCATCCCCGCACCTGCCGTCATGCTGCCGGCCGAGCGCGTGCACACGACCATGGAGACCCCGCTGGGGCTCCTGCTGCTGGTCGCCGAGGACGGCGCCCTGTGCCGACTGTCCATGCTCGATGCGGCGCCTGCGGCCGACGACGCCCCGGGGCGCCGCGACGACCGGGCGCTCGCGGGCGTCCGTGCCCAGCTCGACGAGTACCTCGCGGGCGGGCGCCGCGACTTCGAGGTGCCCCTGCGCCTTCAGGGCACGGCGTTCCAGCAGCGCGTCTGGGCCGCGCTCTGCGAGATCCCGTACGGCGGGACCATCTCCTACGGCGAGCTCGCACGTCGCGTCGGCACCCCGGGGGGCAGCCGTGCCGTGGGGCTGGCCAACGGCCGCAACCCGGTGTCGATCGTCGTGCCCTGCCACCGGGTGATCGCCGCCGACGGCACCCTCGGCGGCTACGGCGGCGGCCTGGAGCGCAAGCGGGCGCTGCTCGACCTCGAGCAGGTCGCCTCCGGGCAGCGCCTGATCTGAGGCGCCGCCGTCCGGTGTCGGCGCCTCGCGGCCAGCGCATGGCCGGCGCTGGACGAGCGACGCGGGGCGGTGACCGTTCGGTGGCCGTCGTCGCCCCGGGGCGGCGGCCTGCCGCGCAGCATGACCCCAGCGCCGCACGCTGAGCGGGAGCCGAGACATGTGGGAGATCTGGCTGGTGGTCGGCGCCGGGCTCGGCGTGCTGGTCGCGGCGGTCTCGCGGCGTCTCGACGAGCTGCCCCTCTCCGAGCCGCTGCTCGGGCTGCTCGCCGGGATCGTGGCCGGCCCCCGGCTGCTGGGCCTCCTCGAGCTGCCCGCGGCCGTCGAGAGCCGCGTCCTGCTCGTCGCCGCGGAGCTCACCCTCGCCGTGGCGCTGATGGCGATCGCCCTGCGCTATCCGATCGCCGAGGTGCTGCGCCACCGCCGTGAGGTCGCCTGGCTCGTGATCGTGGTGATGCCCGCGATGGCGCTGATCGGCGCGGGACTGAGCTGGGGCCTGCTCGGGGTCCCGGTCGGCGTCGCCCTCGCCCTGGGCGCCGCGATGTCGCCCACGGACCCCGTGCTGGCCTCCAGCGTGGTCTCGGGCGAGCCCGCGGAGCGGACCCTGCCGAGCGCCCTGCGCGGGCGGCTGTCGCTGGAGTCCGGGGTCAACGACGGGCTGGCGCTCCCGCTGGTGGTGCTGGCCGCCGCGGTGGCCACGGGGAGCTCGCTGGCATCCACGACGCTGCAGGCGGCCTGGCAGGTCCTGGGCGCCGCGGCGCTGGGCTGGCTGCTCGGGCGCCTCGCCGCCGGCGTGCTCGCGCTGGCGGTGCGCCACGGCGACATCGACCTCTCGCACGAGCTGCTGTACTCGCTGGTGCTCGCGCTGGCGGTGCTGGGCCTCGCCGCGCTCGCCCGCACCGACGGGCTGCTGGCCGTCTTCGTGACCGGCCTGGTGTTCAACGCGCACACCACCGACCGCGAACGGCGCCGGGAGGAGACCATCGACGAGGGCGTCAACCGGATCCTCGTGCTGCCGCTGTTCGTCCTGCTGGGGGTGGCGGTGCCCTGGGAGCGGTGGGTCGAGCTCGGCTGGCGGGGAGTCGCGCTCGCCCTCGGCGTGCTGCTGCTGCGCCGGCTGCCGGTGGTGCTCGCCCTGCGCCGGGTGGTGGGAGCCCGGCGACTGGTCGACGCGGTGTGGCTGGGCTGGTTCGGGCCGGTCGGGGTCGCCGCGGTCTTCTATCTGCAGCACCTCGGCGAGCTCGGCGTGACCGACCCCGTGGTGTGGGAGGCGGGCAGCCTGGTGGTGGCGGCCAGCATCGTCGCGCACGGCGTCACCGCCTCGCCGGCACGGGCGCTGTACGGCCGCGTCAGCCGGCCTGCCGACTCGCGTCCCGCGGCCAGCCCGGCGCAGGGCCGCGCGTCGCGGCCGCGCCATCGGAGGTGAGCGCTCGACACGGTCCCCATCGTTCGACCGCGGGGAGCGCGGGGAGCGCGGGGCGCGGGGCCTACCGTCGAGCGGCATCGACCCTGGAGCCGCCATGCCCAGCACCACCGAGACGATCACGGTCGCCCGTCCGGCGGACGAGGTGCTCGACGAGCTCGCCGACTTCGGTCGCCTCGCGGAGTGGGACCCGATGTTCGACGAGTCGCGGCGGCTCGACGAGGGGCCGCTGCAGGTCGGCTCCCGGTTCCGCGTCGCGGGCTCGGTGGCCGGCTCCTCGTTCGAGCTCGACATGGAGATCGTGGCCTACGAGCCCGGCCGGCGGGTCGTGGTCGTGGGCACCGGGGACGGCCTGCGCACCCGCGAGGACATCTCGACCGTCCCGACCGAGGACGGGTGCGAGGTCACCTACGACTCCGGGTTCGAGACCGACAAGTCGGACCTCGTCGAGGCGATCGCCGACCCCGCCTTCACCGCGGCGGGCAAGCGCACGATGCGGGGCATGCGCGAGTGGCTCGAGGGCTGACCACGACGACGGCGCGGTCACCGCGGGACGTCGGCCGTCAGTCCCGCAGCCGGTGCTCGGTGCCGTCGAACTCGGTGACGCGGGCCGCCCGCAGGTGCTCGAGCAGCGGCAGTGCCGCCCGCCGCGTGGTCCCCCAGGCCTCCTTGGCGTCGGCAGCCGTGAACCCCGCGCCGTCGCGGCCGGGGCCCTCCCGCAGCCGCGCCACCGCCTCCTCGACGGTGGCCGCGGTGAACAGCAGCGATCCGCAGGCGACCAGGGTCCCGTCGTCGAGCAGCGCCTGCAGCTCGAAGGCGGGGATGCCGGCCGCGGTCGTGACCGTCTCCGTGTCGGGCGGGCTCCACGGGTCGGCGTCCACCTGCTCGACCACCCGTCGCTGGCGCTGCGCCCGGGCGGCGAGGTAGGCCCCCGTCGCGTCGCGGTGGACGTAGCGGCCGCCGTACGACGACAGGGAGCCGTCGGCCACCGCGCGCTCGAGCACCGCGCCGACCAGGTCCGGGGGGCACCCCCGTGCCCGGGCGGCCGCGCCCAGCTCGGCGGCCGGCACGGCGT
>SKLC01000048.1 GCA_007123425.1 Nitriliruptoraceae bacterium | reverse complement strand
GTGAGCAGGAGCAGGACCATGTCGTCGGTGGCACGGCCCAGCACCTCGCGACGTCCCCGTCGCCGCATGCGCGCGACCGACAGCAGCGCCGCCAGGTCCGGTCGCGGCAGGCCGCCGAGCAACCGCGAGCTCTGGATCGCGGCGAGCACCTCCGGATCGCCCCCACCCGCCGTCGTCGGCACGACACGCAACCCGGTGCCCCTCTGCTGAGCATCCATGTTCACTCCCCGCGTTGTGATCCTGCGGTCACTCCCCTCGACAGTGCTTCGGAGCTCCTCGCGGCGGGGCGTCGCCTCGGCGGCGTCGCGTCGCTCCCGGATTCCGAGAACCGACTGTAAGCACACCCGCCGGACCGCGGGCCCCGTCGGCGGATCAGATCCGGACATCGGCGCCCGGCGCACACCTGTGACGGGCTACCGACCTCGCGTCGAGCGGCGAAGAAGCCGGCGAAGTCGGCCGTTGTGGGCGGATTTCGGGAGACCTCTCCATCCGTGACGGTCGTGCGACCGGCCCCCGAGGTCGTTTCCCGGCCGGTGTGCGAGACCACACACATCGCCTGTCGCAACTGACGTGGAGGCCGCCCTGACCTGCGGGCATGGTCGCATCCACGAGCAGGGATTCGCCGCGCTGACAGGGACGCGTCGAGAGCCCCAACGGACGGGGACGTGCATGAAGGTGAAGCCAGGGGGGTCGCGCGCCTGGGACATGGGCGAACCCGATGTCGTCCTCGGTGGCTCCCGGCCGGCACGGGAAGCGACGTCCTCTCGCCTCGCGCCGACGGGGGAGAAGCGGTCAGTGACAGCGGCGCCGACGGCGGCGCCGGCCGTGCGGACACCGCCCCTGCGCCGGATCCTGGTCGCCCTCGATCTCGCGGTCGTTGCCAGCGGCTGGGTGGCCGCCCGGCTGCTGCTCGCCGATTCGTCGCTGCTCGTCGTCGCGGGGCCGCTGCTGTTCGAGCTGCTGGTGCTGCTCCCCGCCGCCGCGCTCCTGCTGTCCGCCAATGGGCTGTATCGACGGCGGATCTGTCGGGTCCGGGCGGTGGAGATCGTCCGCACCGTCCGCAGCGTGGCGATGCTGGGCGCGCTCATGCTCGCCGTGCTCTCGGCCGGCGCCGGCCGGCTCGCGGACCCGGTGCCCGTCGTGGCCGCGGCGGCCGCGTGGCTGGTGCTGCTCGTGGTCGAGCGCGCACTGCTTCGCGAGTGGATCGCGGGCCTGCGAGCCCGCGGGGCCTACGGCGCGCCCGTCCTCGTCGTCGGCGGCGACGGGAGCGCGACCCTCGCGGTGGCCCGCTTCCTCGTAGACAACCCCGTCCTCGGGTTCGAGGTCCGGGGCCTGGTGGGCCCGGCCGGTGCCGCGGCTGACGAGGAGGGCTTCCCGCGTCTCGGCGAGCTCGACGAGCTGGCCCGGATCGCGCGCGAGTCCGGGGTCTCGGGCGCGGTGCTGGATGCCGGCAGCCTCAACGGGACCTTGAGCGCGGCCGTACGCACGCTCACGGCCCAGCAGCTGCACGTGCACGTCCACAGCGGCCTGCGCGGCATCGAGCGTCGCCGCATCACGCTCTCGCCGCTGGTGGACGAGACGGTGCTGCACGTCGCGCCTCCGGGCCTGCCGGACCGGCAGCGCGTGGCCAAGCGGCTCCTCGACGTCGTCGTCGGTGCGGCCCTCCTGGTGCTGACCGGTCCGCTCATGCTCGGCGCTGCGCTGGCCGTCCGCCTCGGTGACGGCGGGGCGTCGCTGTACCGGCAGCGACGTGTGGGGCATCAGGGCGAGGAGTTCACGCTGTACAAGCTGCGCACGATGAGCCTCGACGCCGATCAGCGGCGCGACGGGCTCGTGGGGGCCAACGAGCGGGAGGGGCCCCTGTTCAAGGTGTCCGCCGATCCCCGGGTCACCCGCGTGGGACGCTGGCTCCGAGCGCTGAGCATCGACGAGCTGCCACAGCTGCTCAACGTGCTCGAGGGGACCATGAGCCTGGTGGGGCCCCGGCCCGCCCTTCCCGAGGAGGTGGCGGCGTTCGACGAGGAGCTCGTCGGTCGCCTCGGCGTCAAGCCGGGCATGACCGGGCTCTGGCAGACCGAGGCCCGGGACCTGCCGAGCTTCGAGCTCTACCGCCGCTACGACCTCTTCTACGTCGAGAGCTGGTCGGTCGGCGTCGACGTCGCCATCCTCTGCCGCACGGTCGGCGTGGTGGTCATGCGCGCCCTGCGGCTGCTGACCCGCGGGCGCGGTTCGCAGGTGCTCGAATGAGCACCGCCGCCCGCGCCGACGGCCGACGGGTGCTGGCGTGCGCGTCCTCCGGGGGGCACTTCAAGCAGCTCGTGGGCGTGGTCTCCCGGCTGTCCGACGTCGGCGAGGTCACCTGGCTCACCTACGACAGCGGGCTCCCGCGCGACCTGTTGGCGGCCGCCGGCCACCGTGGCGACCGCCTCGTGCTGGCGCCCTACGCGAGCCCCCGCGACGTCCCCAATCTGCTGCGCGACGCCCGGGTCGCCGGTCGGCTGCTGCGCGAGCGTCGCTACGACCTCGCCGTGAGCACCGGCGCCGGCCTCGCCGTCGCCACGCTGCCGCTGGCCCGTGCACATGGCGTGCGCTCCGTCTTCATCGAGAGTGCGACCCGATCCGACGGGCCCTCCCTCAGCGGCCGACTGCTCGAGCGGACGCCCGGGGTCGAGCTGTGCACGCAGCATCCCGGCTACGGCGCGCGCTGGCGCCGGGTGGGCTCGGTCCACGACGGGTTCGAGCCCGGGCCCAGGCGGCCACGCAGATCGGTTCGTCGCGTCGTGGTGACGCTGGGCACCATCGCCAACTACGGTTTCGCGCGCCTGGTCCGACGGCTCGTCGAGGTGCTGCCCGAGGACGTCGAGGTCCTCTGGCAGACCGGCGCCACCGACGTGCGCGGCCTCGGCATCCGGGGCGCGGAGCGGATCCCGGTGCCGCAGATGATGGCCGCGATGCGCGACGCCGACGTCGTGGTCGCCCACGCTGGCACCGGCAGCGCGCTGAGCGCCTTCGAGGCCGGAGTCCGGCCGGTCCTCGTGCCTCGTCGCCGCGTCCACGGGGAGCATGTCGACGATCACCAGGTCGCCACTGCCGCCACGCTGGCTCGACGCGACCTCGCCACTCACGTCGAGGCCGACGAGCTGACCCTCGGCGACCTCGTCCGTGCCGCCGCGGGCACCGTCGTCCGCCGCAACGAGCCGGAGAGGCTGTCGCTGTGACACCATCACGGCCCCGCCCCTCCGCCACGGTGGTGGTGCTCACCCACGCCAGCGCCCGGACGCTGCCCGCCTGCCTCGCCGCGCTGCTGCCACAGGTCGCCGAGGTCGGCGCCCGGCTGCTGGTGGTCGACAACGAGTCTCCCGACGACACCGTGGCGGTGGCACGGGGACTGGGCGTCGAGCCGGTGCGCGCCGGCGCGAACCTCGGCTTCGCTCGTGGCTGCAACCTGGCAGCCGAGCAGGCCGACGGTGATGCGCTCGTGCTGGTCAACCCCGACGCGGTGCTCGATCCCGGCTGCTTGGTCGCGCTGCTGCGAGCCATGCGCACCGACCGCGGCGCCGGACCGATCGGCGGGCGCGCCCATCTGCGCGACGGCTCCTACGACCCGCGCTGCGTGCTGGGACGGCCGAGCCTCCACGGGGCGCTCGGCTTCGCCACCGGCGCGTCCACCCTGCTGCCCCGACGTCGCCTGACCGCGCCCGAGGACGGGCCCCGCTGGCTGCCCGCAGACGGGTCCGTGCTCGACGTCCCCGCGGTGTCGGGGGCGGTGATGGCCGTGCCGACAGGCCTGTGGCGCGCGCTCGGCGGGTTCGACGAGCGCTACTTCCTCTACGGCGAGGACGTGGACCTGAGCCTGCGCGCCCGGGCCCTGGGCTGGCAGCCGGTCGTGGCGACGAGCGCGGGGTACACGCATGCCGGTGGAGCGTCGTCGGCGAGCTCCCGGGCGCGGGACCTCTGGCTCCACCGTGGCAAGGCCGAGCTCTACCACCGCCACCTGGCACCGCGCTCGGCCCGATGGGCGGTCCGGGGGCTGCAGATGGGAGCGCGCCTGCGGTCACTGGCCGCCGAGCTCCCGGTCGAGCGGGCGTCGGCCCCGGGCCGGCGGTGGGCCGCGGTCTATGCCGACCGTGCGCTGTGGCGCGGCGGCTACGGCGAGCCCGCCGGAGACCCGACGGCCAAGCGCGCGCGGGAGGTCGCGAGATGAGCGCCGGGGACGGCCCCGCCGGCTCCGTGGTCG
>SKLC01000257.1 GCA_007123425.1 Nitriliruptoraceae bacterium | reverse complement strand
GCCCTCACATCCGGAAGATGCCGTAGCCGTCCGCGCCCTGCACGGGCGCGGAGTGCGCCGCCGAGAGGCACAGGCCCAGCACGGTGCGGGTGTCCCGCGGGTCGATCACGCCGTCGTCGTAGACCTGGCCCGAGAGGAACATCGGCAGGGACTCCGCCTCGATCTGCTCCTCCACCGCGGCGCGCATGGCGGCGTCCTGCTCCTCGTCGAAGGGCTGGCCGCGCGACTCCGCGGCGGCGCGGGCGACCATCGACAGCACCCCCGCGAGCTGCTGGGGGCCCATGACCGCCGACTTGGCGCTGGGCCAGGAGAACAGGAACCTCGGCTCGTAGGCGAAGCCGCACATGCCGTAGTTGCCGGCGCCGTAGGAGGCGCCCAGCAGCAGCGAGAGGTGGGGCACGGTGCTGTTGGCCACCGCGTTGATCATCATCGAGCCGTGCTTGATGATCCCGCCCTGCTCGTAGTCGCGGCCCACCATGTAGCCGGTGGTGTTGTGCAGGAACAGCAGCGGCGTGTCGGCGGCGTTGGCAAGCTGGATGAACTGGGTCGCCTTCTGGGCCTCCTCGCTGAACAGCACCCCGCGCACGTTGGCCAGGATCCCGACGGGATAGCCGTGGATGTGGGCCCAGCCGGTGCACAGGCTGGTGCCGTACAGCGGCTTGAACTCGTCGAACTCGGAGGCGTCGACGACCCGGGCGATCACCTCGCGGGGGTCGAACGGGATGCGCAGGTCGCTGGGGACGATCCCGAGCAGCTCCTCGGCCGGGTAGCGCGGCGGGAGGACCTCGTGGGAGGGCGGCGGGTGGGCCTTGCGCCATCCCAGGCGGGCGACGATCCGGCGGCCGATGCGCAGCGCGTCGTGCTCGTCGACGGCGAAGTGGTCGGCCAGGCCCGAGGTGCGGGCGTGCATCTCGGCGCCGCCGAGCTCCTCGTCGTCGGCCTCCTCGCCCGTGGCCATCTTCACCAGGGGCGGCCCGCCGAGGAAGACCTTGGCGCGCTCGGCCACCATCACCACGTGGTCGCTCATCCCCGGCAGGTAGGCGCCGCCGGCGGTGGAGTTGCCGAACACCAGCGTGATGGTGGGGATCCCGGCGGCCGACAGCCGGGTGAGGTCGCGGAAGGTGCGGCCCCCCGGCAGGAAGATGTCCTTCTGGGTCGACAGGTCCGCGCCGCCGGACTCCACCAGGCTGATCAGCGGCATCCGGTTGCGGCGGGCGGCCTCGTAGGCGCGGAAGGTCTTGCGCAGCGAATAGGGGTTGGTGGTCCCGCCGCGCACCGTGGGGTCGTTGGCGCTGATCACGCACTCCACGCCGCTGACCACGCCGATCCCGGTGACCACCGAGCCGCCCACCGGGAAGTCCGTGCCCCAGCCGGCGATCGGCGAGAGCTCGAGGAAGGGCGCCCCCTCGTCGAGGAGCAGCTCGATCCGCTCGCGGGCCAGCAGCTTGCCGCGGGCGTGGTGGCGCTCGACGTAGCGCTCGCCGCCGCCGGCGACCGCCTCGGCCTGGGCGGCCGTGAGCTCCTGCAGCCGCTGCTCCATCGACGCCCGGCTCTGTGCATGGTCCTCGCCGGTGGGGTCCAGCTCCGTGGGCAGGATCGGCACGTGGGGCTCCTCCCGGGGGCGGCTGCCGCGACGGTCGGTGACGCGGGGCGTGCAGCATGCCGGTCGTGGCGCGTGGACGGAAGTCAAGCCGATCAGCGCGGCGCGGTCGTGGGGCCGGGCGGCCCCCGCGTGGGGGCCCTTCGGCCCTGCGTCCTGCGGGCGTTGCACGACGAGGCTGCCGAGCGCATACCGTCGTACGCCGCGAGCGTGAGGAGCCCCATGATCGAGTTCACCGAGGAGCACGAGGCCTTCCGCGGCGGGGTGCGCCGCTACGTCGAGGAGCAGATCAACCCGCGCGTCGAGGAGTGGGAGCAGGCGGGGATGATCCCGCTCCACGAGGTGTTCGCCGACATGGCCCGTCTGGGCTTCCTCGGCCTGGAGTTCGACCCCGCCCACGGCGGGCAGGGCGCCGATCACCTGTTCACGCTGGTGCTGGCCGAGGAGCTCGGCCGCGTCGACCACGGCTCGCTGCCGATGGCGATCGGCGTGCAGGTCGCCATGGCGACCCCGTCGTTGGCGGCCCACGGCTCCGACGAGCTGCGCGAGGCCTACCTCGCGCCGGCGCTGCGGGGCGAGCAGGTGGCCAGCATCGCGGTCACCGAGCCCGACGCCGGCTCCGACGTCGCCGGCATCCGCACCCGGGCGCGGCGCGACGGCGACGACTGGGTGATCAGCGGCGCCAAGACCTACATCACCAACGGGGTGCAGGCCGACTGGCTGTGCCTGCTGGCGCGCACCTCGGACGAGGGCGGCTACCGCGGGATGAGCCAGATCGTGGTGCCGACCGACGTGGCGGGCTTCGAGGTGTCGAGGAAGCTCGACAAGCTCGGCATGCGCGCCTCGGACACCGCGCTGCTGAGCTTCGACGAGGTGCGGGTGCCGGTGTCCAACACGATCGGCGAGATCGGACGCGGGTTCCAGCAGCAGATGCAGCAGTTCGTCGTCGAGCGGATGTGGGGCGTGTACTCCGCCCCGGTCTCCTGCGAGACGGCGCTGCAGCGCACCCGCGACTACACCCGGCAGCGGCACGCGTTCGGGCAGCCGCTGCTCGCCAACCAGTATCTGCAGTACACGCTGGCGGAGCTCGCCGCCGAGGTGGATCTGCTGCGGATCTACAACCGCGAGATCGCGCGCAGCTACGCGGCGGGCGAGGACGTGACCCGCGCCTCGACCATCGCCAAGCTCAAGGCGGGACGGCTGCTGCGGCAGGTGGCCGACACCTGCCTGCAGTACCACGGCGGCATCGGCTACATGGAGGAGACCTGGACGGCGCGGTTCCTGCGCGACAACCGGCTCATCTCCATCGGTGGCGGCGCCGACGAGGTGATGCTGCGGGTGCTGGCCACGATCGACGGCTTCGTACCCGAGCGCCCCCGCGACTGACCGCTCTGCCTGACGGTCCTTGCGTCATGGGGCGAGGATCGTCATCCCGATCCCCGGCGGCCCGCCGTCGCAGGTGGTCCGGGGACGGCGGGCCGCTCGCGCCTTGGGGCCTCAGGCGGCCTGGTCGACCTCGACCAGCAGGCCGGCCAGCTCGTCCGCGCGGGAGGAGTTGCGCAGGTTGTGCAGCGCCTGGTTGTGCAGCTGGCGGGCGCGTTCGCGGGTGAGCCCGAGCTGCTCGCCGATCTGGTGGTAGGTGAGCCGGTCCTGGCCGGTCAGGCCGTAGCGCAGCTCCAGCACGCGGCGCTCGCGTGCGTCGAGCTCGGACAGAGCGGTCTCGATCTGGGACAGCGCGTCGCCCTCCAGCGCGGAGTCGGCCGGGTCGAGCACCGCCAGATCGGGGATGAGATCGCCCATCGTGGCGTCGCCGTCCTCGCCGATGGGCCGATCCAGGCTCACCAGCTCCTGCATCGCGTCGCGGACCTCACGCACCCGGGTCACCGACAGGCCCACCTCGGCCGCGATCTCGGCCTCGGTGGGGTCCGCGCCCTTGGACTGGCGCAGCCGCAGCTCGGCCGAGCGCAGCTTGCCGTACAGCTCCCACACGTGCGCGGGCACCCGGATCGTGCGGCCCTTGGAGGCCACCCCGCGCTGCAGCGCCTGACGGATCCACCACACCGCATAGGTCGAGAACTTGTAGCCCTTGGTGTGGTCGAACTTCTCCACCGCGCGCAGCAGCCCCAGGTTGCCCTCCTGGATCAGCTCGATGAAGTCCAGGTCCCGACCCGAGAACTTCCGTGCCTGGGGCACCACCAGCCGCAGATTGGCCTGGACCATGGTCTCCTTGGCCCGCTGCCCGTCACGGATCACCCGCGCCAGCCTCGCCTTGGCCCGCCGCGGCACATCCGGCCGGGCCGCCAGCTTCTCCGCGGCCAGCCCCGCCTGGTAGCGCTTGGCCAGATCCGCCTCGGACTCCTTGTCCAGCAGCTGGTGCCGCCCCGCGTCGTTGAGGTACTGGCGCACCAGATCCGTGGTCACCGCCGCGGAGTGGTCGATGACCTCCTCCGGCGCGTCATCCGCCAGATCGTCGATCACCTCCAGGCCCCGGTCACGCGCCTGGGCGATCACGTCCTCCACCCACACGTCACCGTGCAGCTGCGGCGCATGCAGCTCCTGCAGCTCCGAGAGCAGGACATAGCCCCGCTCCGACGAGCGGTCCAGCAGCTCCTCGACCGCCACTTCAGCGGTCGGGAGATCGGTC
>SKLC01000123.1 GCA_007123425.1 Nitriliruptoraceae bacterium | reverse complement strand
GGTGATGGTCGGCACGCCGGCGGACGCTAGCTCCCCGCAGGTGGGTTGTCCCGGTGCCTCGCGGGGCTGCGGGCGCCGCGCGGGTACGCTCGCCGCCAGCACACCGCGGCCCGCGAGGCCACCCCCCGCGCGGCCGACCCGAACAGCGTCACATCACCGATCCGAGGTCATCACCAGCATGCCCGTCGTTCGCATCCCCACGGTCCTGCGCAAGCACACCGCCGACCAGGCCAAGGTCGAGGCCGCCGGCGGCACCGTCCGCGAGGTCTTCGGCGACCTGGTCGCCAAGCACCCCGGGCTCGAGGAGCAGCTCTTCGACGGCGACGCCGTGCGCGGGTTCATCAACGTCTACGTCGACGACGAGGACATCCGCTACGTCGAGGGCCTGGACACCCCCGTCGAGGACGACACCGAGATCGCGATCATGCCGGCGGTCGCCGGGGGCCGCTGACCTCCCGCCACCCTCGTCGAGAGCAGGACGACCCGATGCGGTTCGACGACATCACCCAGGCCGTCGGCAACACGCCGCTGGTCGGGCTGCCGCGGCTGTCGCCCCCCGGCTACCGCATCCACCTCAAGCTCGAGGGCCACAACCCGACCGGGTCGGTCAAGGACCGCGTGGCCACCTACCTCGTCGAGCAGGCGGAGAAGAACGGCGACCTCACGCCCGGTCGCCGCATCCTCGAGCCGACCTCGGGCAACACCGGGATCGCCCTGGCCGCGATCTGCCGGGTCAAGGGCTATCCGCTGACCTGCGTGATGCCGGAGAACACCTCCGAGGAGCGCCGGCAGCTGCTGACGATGTTCGGTGCCGAGCTGGTGTACTCGCCGGCCAGCGAGGGCTCCAACGGGTCGGTGCGCATGGCCCAGCGGCTGGCCGCCGAGGACCCCGAGGTGTTCATGCCGTTCCAGTACGGCAACCCGGCCAACGCGCTGTCGCACTACGAGACCACCGCGCCCGAGATCATCGCCGACCTGCCCGAGGTCGCCGCGTTCGTGGCCGGGCTGGGCACCGGCGGGACCGTCACCGGGGTCGGCAAGCGGCTCAAGGCCTGGAACCCCGAGGTCAAGATCTTCGCGGCCGAGCCGGAGTACGGCGACCTCGTCTACGGGCTGCGCAACCTCGACGAGGGCTACGTGCCCGAGGTCCTCGACGAGTCGGTGCTCGACAGCCGCATCAAGGTCAACTCGCGCAAGGCCCTGGAGGCCACCCGGCGGCTGGCCGAGGAGGAGGGCATCTTCGCCGGGGTGTCGACCGGGGCGTCGCTGGCGGTGGCGATCCGGGCGTGCAAGCGGCTGCCGGAGGGCTCCGAGATCGTGGCGCTCTCGCCCGACGGGGGCTGGAAGTACCTCTCCACCGGCGCGTACGCCCCCGGCGACGTGGCCGAGATCGCCGAGCGCATCTCGGGCACCCTCTGGGCCTGACGCAGGTTCGGCACCGGCGAGCCCGGTCACCGGGCACGACGATGCCGACCCGGTGGCTACCCTGCGCCGCCGGCGGGAGGCGATGTGTGACGTTCGATCTGACCGTGCTCGGCAGCGCGGGGTCCCACGCGGGCCCGGGACGCGCCTGCTCCGGCTACCTGCTGCGGGCCGACGACACCCAGCTGCTGGTGGACTGCGGCAACGGCTCCAGCGCCAACCTGCAGCGCATCACCCAGCCGGACGAGCTCGACGCGATCCTGATCACGCACCGGCACGTCGACCACTGCGTGGACCTGATCGGGATGTACTACGCCCTGCGCTTCCATCCGGACGGGCCCCGCGACATCGACCTCTACGCCGCCCCCGAGGTCGTCGACGTGCTCACCGGCCTGCTCTCGCAGGACTCGGCCCTGGCCTTCCGCGAGGTGTTCAACGTCCACGAGGTCACCGGCGGGGACCGCTTCGAGGTCGGCCCGATGGAGGTCGACCTCGCCGACGCCGTGCACCCGGTTCCCACGGTCTCCGCGCGCATCCGCTCGCAGGGCCGCACGGTCGTCTACTCCTCCGACACCGCCGGCAGCGAGGAGCTGGTGGAGCTCGCCCGAGACTGCGATGTGTTCCTGTGCGAGGCCACCTGGCAGGGCGACACCCGGGGCTATCCGCCGGGGATGCACCTGACCGCGCGCGAGACCGGGCGCCTGGCCCGGCGCGCCGAGGTGCGGCGCCTGGTGCTCACCCACGTCCTGGGCTCGCTGGACCGTGCGATCAGCCTGGAGCAGGCCATCGAGACCTTCCCCGGTGACGTCACCCTCGCCGAGGATCTGCGCAGCTGGGTGCTGGCCTGACATCGGCGCTCGCCCGGCGGCGATGCCCACCACGCCCGTCCGCACGACCCAGCCCGACCCCACCCCGTCCGCACAGCGCTGGCCACCGCGCCACCCGACCATGAGGAGCGCCCGTGTCCCGAGCCGACGGCCGTCAGCCCGACCAGTTGCGCGACGTCCACCTCGAGGTGGGCGCGCAGCGCCACCCCGCCGGCTCCGCGCTGGCGGCCTTCGGCCAGACGCGGGTGCTGTGCGCCGCCTCGTGCGAGGAGGGGGCGCCGCGCTTCCGTGAGCGCCGCGGCTGGGTGACCTCGGAGTACGCGATGCTGCCGGGCGCGACCGACACCCGGGCCCGTCGGGAGCGCAACGGGCCGGGGGGCCGCTCCAAGGAGATCGAGCGGCTCATCGGGCGCAGCCTGCGATCGGTCGTGGACCTCGACGCGCTTCCCGACATCACGCTCACCGTCGACTGCGACGTGCTCGAGGCCGACGGGGGGACCCGCACGGCGGCGATCACCGGCGGCTGGGTCGCGCTGGCGGTCGCGCTGCGCGAGCTGGGCCATCCCTCCGCGCTGACCGGCCAGGTCGCCGCCGTCTCGGTGGGGGTCGTCGACGGCGAGCCCGTGCTGGACCTGCCCTACGAGGAGGACCACCGCGCCGAGGTGGACATGAACGTGGTCGCCACCGCCGAGGGCCGGCTCGTGGAGGTGCAGGGCACCGCCGAGGGCGCGCCGTTCGACCGGGCCGCCCATGACGCCATGCTCGATCTCGCCCTGGCTGGCTGCGCGGAGCTCTGCGAGCGCCAGCGCGCCGTGCTGGAGGCCGGCTGATGCGGGTGGTGCTGGCCAGCGGCAACGAGAAGAAGCGCCGGGAGATCGAGGCGATCCTGGCCGGCCTCGACATCGAGCTGGTGGCGATGACCGATCTCGGCGTGCCCAGCCCCGAGGAGACCGGCGACACCTTCGAGGAGAACGCGCTGCTCAAGGCCCGGGCCGTGGCCGAGGCGACCGGGCTGCCCGCGATCGCCGACGACTCCGGCCTGGCCGTGGATGCGCTCGACGGCCGGCCGGGGGTGCGCTCCGCCCGCTACGCGGGGGAGTCCGCCACCGACGCCGAGAACAACGCCAAGCTGCTCGCCGAGCTCGACGGCGTGGCGCCCGAGCAGCGCACCGCGCGGTTCGTGTGCGCCGCGGCGCTGGTCACCTCCGACGGTGACGAGCGCGTCGTGCGCGGGCTGATGGAGGGCTACGTGCTCTCGGAGCCGCGCGGCGACGGCGGCTTCGGCTACGACCCGCTGTTCGTCTCCGCCGGGGAGAAGCGCACCAACGCCGAGCTGCCCCCCGAGGTCAAGGACGCGCGCAGCCACCGCGGCTCGGCGTTCCGGGCGCTGCGGCCCCACGTGCGGGCGCTGGCGGGCCCCTGACGCACCACGGGCGGACTGCGCCCGCGCAGCGTCGATGCGCTCGGGTCGCGCCCGGCGGGGTGGTGGTCAGCCGATCGCGTCCTCGAGGTCCTCGAGCGCCTCGTCGGCGAGCTCGAGCTCGTCGCCCACGGTGCGGTCGGCCACGGCGAGCAGCGCGGCCACGGCCCGCTGCGCCGCCTCCTGATCGATCTTCTCGCGGTTGATCCGGTCGACCCCGCCCTCCTTGACGGCGGCGTCGTCCACCTGCTCGGTGAGGCGGTCGAGGAGCGACTCGACCCGTGCCTGGACGCGGTCCCAGCCGGGCTCGCCGTCGTGGGAGGCGGCCAGCTCGCGGGTCTCCTGCAGGGCCTGGATGAGGTTGAAGTCCACCGTGGCGTCCGATCTCGTGTCGCGGCACCTTCGTCGTCGTGTGGCGGCCCACCGTGCGGGACCAGCCACCGAAACGCAAGACGGAGGGATGCGGCCCTCGGGGCGCGATCGCTCGCCGGGCTCGCCGCCGGGCTCGCCGCCGGTGTGCGGGGTGCGGCGCCCGGCTGATGCGTGTGCGTGGGCGCGCACGGGGGCACGGTGGGCGCTCGTTCTCG
>SKLC01000213.1 GCA_007123425.1 Nitriliruptoraceae bacterium | reverse complement strand
GACCATCAGCGGCAGGCCCCCACCGGCCAGCCCGCCCCCGCCGGTGGGCGCGGCCGGGGGCGCGATGCCGCTGACCCGCTCCACGGGGCGCCCGGCGAGCAGGTCGTCGACGAGCGTGGGCAGGGTCGCGTAGCCCTCGAAGCCCACGATCGCGTCGGCCTCGGGGATGGAGTCGGCCAGCTCGTGCGGGTAGCGCTGCGCCATGCAGCCCACCACCACGACCGCGCGGGCGTCCCCATCGTCCTTGAGCTGGCAGGCCTCGAGCACGGTGTCGACCGACTCCTGCTTGGCGGGAGCGATGAAGGTGCAGGTGTTGACCAGCACCACGTCCGCGGCGTCGGCGTCGGCGACCAGGCGGGCGCCGGACCGGTGGAACAGGCCGGCGAGCTGGTCGCTGTCGACCTCGTTGCGGCCGCAGCCGAGTGTGACCACGGCCACGCTCGGTGGCGTCGAGGCGTCGGGCTGCGCGGACACGGGTGGCTCCAGGACGGCGGGTGAGCGGGCCCGGTCCGGCGGCGCCGGCCCTCGGGCTGGGTCTGGCTGGTGCTGCGGGACGAGGTCGCTGCGCCGGCGCCGTGCAGGCCGCCTCAGGCGTCGATGCCCTCGACCTCGTCCTCGCGGAAGGTAACGGTCACGGGCTGCCCGCGGGCACCCGGGCTGCCGAGGTCCTCGCCGTTGTACTCGACGCGCACACCGCCGGCGTTGCCGAACCGGATCTCGATCTCGCTGTCGCCCTCGAACTGCCGGGTCTCGCCGCTGTCGACGGTCTCCTCGATCAGCGGGGTGCCGTCGACGACGACGCGCATCCACGAGGCCTCCTCGAAGGCGATCATGAGCTCCACGCCCTCGATCTCGGGCTCGTCGGGCTCCTCGGGGTCGGGTTCCGGCTCCGGCTCCGGGTCGGGCTCCCCCTCCGGCTCGGAGTCCTCGTCGGGTTCCTCCTCGGCCCCGGCGGGCGGGGTGTCGTCCTGCTCCTCGTCGGGGCTGGCGGTCTCGGGGGTGCGATCCCCCAGGACGCCCAGCAGGCCCAGGCCCACCAGCACGATGGCGACGACCACGACCCAGGCCACCCAGGCCGGCGGGGCCCCGCGGGGCGAGGGGCGCGTGGCGGCACCGCTGGAGACCAGCTCCGCGGGCCGGACCTCGCTCTCGGACACCTCGCGGCGGTAGATCTCGAGCAACGGCTCGGGATCGAGGCCGAGCTCGGTCGCGTAGGAGCGCAGGAAGCCCTTGGCGTAGATGTCGCCGCCGAAGGTGTCGAAGCGCTCCTCCTCGAGGGCGCGCAGGTAGTCGGTGCGCACACGCAGCACGCGGGCCGCGTCCTGCAGGTCGCGTCCCTGCTCCTGACGAGCGCTCTGGAGCGCCTCGCCGATGCCGGTGCTCATGTCCACTCGGGGTCTCGGGGCCATACGGCCGGGGTCCGGGGCCGGCCACCTCGCTGGTCACCTGTGGCGGGACCGCATCCGGCCCGCCGTCGGGGGCCAGCGTAGGACCCCTCGTGAGGGCACGCACGATCGTCTGCGCGGTGCGGGCGAGGCCCGCAGGCGACCTGCCGCGCGGCCGTGGCGACGCCGGTTCCGTGTTCGGCGCCTCCACGGTCTATCATCCGCGCCATGGACGCACTGAAGAAGCTGCTGATGACCGCCGGCGCCGCGGGTGCCGGGCTCCTGCTGCTCGCCGGCCCCGTGGCCGCCGAGGAGGAGCCGGCCGACGACGCTGCCGAGGAGCCCGTCGCCGACGAGGCCGTCGAGGACGACGTCGCCGAGGAGGAGGGCGGGCGCATCCCGATCGCGGAGACGCCACGCGACCGGATCGGGCTGATCCTGCTCGGCGCGCTCGCCATCGGCGGCGGCGCCGCGGCGGTGAACGCGAACCGGCAGCTCAAGGGCGAGCGTCCCCAGGCCAGCGGCGAGTTCCGCTGGCGCTGAGCGCCCCGCGCCGCACGCCCCCCGGCGGAGGGCTCGGTCCACGCGGCGCGCTCAGGTCGGCGGCAGGACCGAGCGGATCGCCTCGAGCTCGGGCAGCGGAAGCCGTGTGGGCGACTCGGTGAGCACGTGGAGGGCCACGTGGTCCGCGCCGGCCTCCCGGTGCGCCGCGACCCGCGCCGCCGCCTCCTCCTCGTCCCCCCAGGCCACCAGCGCGTCGAAGAGCCGGTCGCTGCCACCGCCGTCGAGGTCGGTCGCCGACCAGCCCAGCCGCTCGAGGTTGCGGCGGTAGTTGTCCAGCCCGAGGTAGCGCGCGACGTGATCGCCGGCCCGCGCGCGGGCCTCCTCGCGGTCGGTGGCCAGCACCACCGCCTGCTCAGGCGCGAGCAGCGCGTCGGCGCCCAGCCGACCGCGGGCCCAGCGGGTGTGCTCGACGGGGACGAAGAACGTGTGGGCGCCCTGGGCCCGCCGCCCGGCCAGGTCCAGCATCCGGGGCCCGAGCGCCGCGAGCACCACGTCGGGCTCCCGCGCCGGCGGCGGCGAGGTGTAGCCGGCGCGCTCCATCGCGTCGAGGTACTCCCGCATCTGGGAGTAGGGCCGGCCGTAGTCGTGACCGCGGCGCGCCACCAGCGGCGTGTGCGAGGCGCCGATCCCCAGCACGAACCGGCCCTGGTGGGCCTCGGCCAGGGTCCGGGCGGCATTGATCATCGCCTGGGCGTCCCGACCCCAGATGTTGGCGATGCCGGTGGCCACGACCAGCTCGTCGGTGGCCTCCAGCAGCAGGCCGGCGTGGGTGAGCGCCTCGCGGCCGTCGGCCTCGCCGACCCACACCGTGCCGTAGCCCAGCGACGCGATCGCGGCCACCGCCCGCCGCGCCTCGTCCGCTGGCACGAGCCCGAGCTGGCTCGCCCACACGCCGTAGGCGCCGAGCCCTCGAGGCATCACCACCGACCTCCTGTGCCGACCCGTCGTGCGGGGCCACCCTAGGTGGGCGCCGGGCCCACGCGACCCGGCGGAGGCACCGTCGCCCGGGCATGACCACGGCGGCCTAGCATGCGGCGCATGACGGCGACCAGGGCGCGGCGGGCACGCGCAGCGACGGGGCTCGCCGCGATCGCGGCGGGCCTGCTGCTCATGCTCATCGGCGGTGCCCAGGCCTCCGAGACCGGGGCGGTCCACCGGGTCGAGGTCTCCGGGGAGATCGATCTCGGGCTCGCGCCCTTCCTGGACCGGGCCCTGGCCGACGCGCAGGCCGCGGAGGCCGCCGCGGTGCTCGTCGAGATCGATACCCCCGGGGGCCGGCTCGACGCCGCGCTGCAGATGCGCGACGCGCTCCTACGCACCCCCGTGCCCACGATCGCCTTCGTGGACGGCGCCGCCTTCTCGGCAGGCGCGCTGGTCGCGCTGGCCTGCGAGCAGGTCCATCTCGCGCCGGGGGCGACCATCGGCGCGGCCACGCCCGTCGACGGCGGGACCGGCGCGCCCGCGGACGAGAAGGTCGTGGCCGCCGTGCGCTCGACCTTCCGGGCCACGGCGGAGGAGCGTGGCCGCGACCCCCGCCTGGCGGAGGCGATGGTGGACCCGGCCGTCGAGGTCGAGGGGATCGTCGACCGCGGGGAGCTGCTGTCCATGACCGCGCCGGAGGCGGTGGAGGCGGGCATCGGCGACACGCTGGTCGAGGACCGCGACGAGCTGCTGGCGGCGCTCGACCTCGCCGACGCGCCCCTGGTCGAGGCCGATCCCAGCCTCGCGGAGCGGCTGGTGCGGGTGATCACCAACCCGGTGCTGGCCGGCGTGCTGCTCACCATGGGGATGTGGCTGGTGCTGGGCGATCTGCTCAGCGGCGGGGTGGGGCTGGCCACCGTGCTCGGGGGCGGGCTGCTGGCGGTGTTCTTCTGGGGTCACCTGCTGGCGGGGCTGGCCGGCTGGGAGGACGTCGTGCTGGTGGCCCTGGGGGTGGTGCTGCTCCTGGTGGAGGTCTTCGTGGTGCCCGGCTTCGGCCTCGCCGGGCTGCTGGGCCTGGCCTCCCTGCTCGGCGGCAGCTTCCTCGCGATGCTGGGCCGCGACTTCGACATGGTCGGCACCGACGCGCTGGTGCGCGCCGGCACGGTGGTGGGCGCCTCCTTCCTGGCGATCGTGGGGGGCACCGTGGCGATCGTCGCCCACCTCGCGCGCCGTGGTGGGCCGCCGGGGCTGGTGCTGCGCTCGCGCCTGGGCGTGTCGGAGCCGGTCACCGACCGGGCCTCGGGCGGATGGCTGCGCTGGTTCGGCGCAGGTGGTGGGGTGCTGGCCTCCGGGCACCGCACCACCGCCCGGGGCGAGCGAGGCCCGGGCGG